>JAQWOT010000101.1 GCA_029245725.1 SAR324 cluster bacterium
TGGGTCAGGCCACAGACCTTGATGATGGTTTTGGTAGACATGCAGGAAGTTGATAATAGTAAAAGAATCGTGCTCTAGCAGACTTCCCTAGAAACTGCAATGGTTCAGAGGTTTATGGCACTTTGCTTCTCAGAGAGCAACTTTACAAATTACTGATACGCATCCTTAGACAAATTTTGAGAAAAAGAAAGCGGATCAGAATGATTGAGTCAGGTCAAGAAATGTCGGTGAAAGGTGCCACAATTGAGTTTCGTTGAAAAAACAATTTACTTGACAAAAAAATCATCAAATTTTAGTGTTCATCAAAATCAGAAAAAATTTCTGTATTTATATAAAATAATCAGTTGTTTAGATTCTAATATATTAGAACATGTAAAGAGAACTGTGTGAAAAGTGGGGTGAAGACAATCAGAAAATGGAGTTTGCCTATGAAATGATGAAATTGTAGTGAAAGATCATTCAGAACAAAATTTTCCTCTGGAGGACATATGAAGTTCAAAGAATTGGTGATGCTAGCATCAGCTCAAATGCTGATTACAGGAGTTGTGTATGCGGCAAAATACCAGGAAGCGCCAGAATTAGCACAGCTGGTTAAGTCAGGTAAACTGCCTGCCGTCGAAGAGAGATTGCCAGACAATCCAGTAGTCGTTGGTCCTGGAAGGGAAGTGGCACTTGATGACTTGCCAAACTGGGAAGTTGGGAAATACGGTGGTGAGTTCAGGTCAATTTCTCATCTCAGTGACTATGACTGGAACCTTAGAGATGCGGTAAACGAGGGGTTTTTGTCAACTCCAGCTCACAAAGCTGGGCCAATTGAGGCAAATATTGCAGAAGAGTTTGATATCAATGATGACTACAGCGTCTTTTACTTCAAGTTGAGGAAAGGATTGAGGTGGTCAGATGGAGTTCCAGTCAGTACAGAGGATGTTAGGTTCACCTACGAAGAGGTAATCAAGAATAAAGAGATTACCCCTACGCCCCACTATCGTTTCAGGAGTGGTTGTAAGCCAGATGGTAAACTTGCCGAATTAGACATCATTGATGATCTTGCTTTCCGCATCACTTATGAAAAGGGATGTGGCAGATTGATGAAGCATTTTGGCGCGAGTCAAGTCTGGGGTGCTCAGTATAACGATTGGATGCAACCAAGCCATGTACTGAAAAAGTATCATCCTGATCATGCGAGCAAAGCTGAGATTCAAAGGCTGCTTAAGGAGAAGGGATACAATGATGATGAATGGGTAAGGTTGTTCAAGGATATTCACGTTGAATGGTACGAAATACCAAGAAAAGTAACAGCTGGGTATCCGAACCTAGGGCCATGGATTCGTGTTGAGTCCTCACCAGAATTAATAGTCATGGAGAGAAACCCATACTATTTCAAAGTAGATACAGCAGGGAATCAACTACCCTATGTGGATCGATATGTCTCTGTTCAGGTGGCGGATGCGGAGAACATCCCTCTAAAAGTGATTGGGGGTGAAGTGAACTTCCATCGCGATCTGATTGAGCACGACAAGGTCCCATTGCTCAAGAAGAATGAGAAGAATGGAAACTATCGAGTATACACCAACCTCGTCTACCATAACGCTCCAGTAGCAATGATGTTCAACTACAATAATCCAGATAAAAACTGGCAAAAAGTTGTCTATCAGAAGGAATTCAGGCTGGCAGTAAACATGGCGATAAACAACCAAGCGATTATCGATTCCCAATTTTTAGGAATGGGAAAAAGATCAGAGTGGTTCCCTTTGGAATTCAATCCAGCAAAAGCGTCCTCTATTCTCGATTCGATTGGGATGGACAAGAAAGATGCTGAGGGATTTCGTATAGGGCCAGATGGAAACACGTTTGAGATAATCTTTGAGATACCGAATACTGCTGGGGATTGGATTCGGATGGCAGAACTGATTAGATCAGATTTGCAAGAGATTGGACTGAAGACAACTCTGAAAGCAATTAGTGATGACTTGTTCCAGTCAAGGAGAAACTCAAATGAACTATACGCAGCAATGAGCTGGATGGATGATGTGAATTGGCCATATCTAGTGTTTGACTATATGCCAGACCAGAGGATCAATTGGGGCTCAAAGTGGCACGAATGGTACACCTCAGGAGGTCAGTCGGGAGAGGAACCTCCGCTGTGGATCAAAAACCTCTATCAGATTGATGAAGAGATACGAAAAGTGTGGCCAGGAACAGAAAGGGCGAAGGATGCAGAAGCTGTCTTTACGGCATGGATGAAAGAGTATATTCCACTGTTCCCGGTTGCCAGAGATGTTGTTGGACCAGTTATTATCCCACCAAATGCTGGAAATATTGCAGAAAGTGGGTTTTCCTCTGCAACATTTTTTGCGGCTGAGCAAATTTTCTTCAAATAGCATTTGAGTTGACAGCAATCGCAGAATTGTGATTGCTGTCTTCAAAAGACTAAATCAAAGAAATAATGATAAAAAATCCGAAAAAGATGAAAGTTTCATAAAGTGCTCTACTACATCTTTAAGAGAGTTTTAATACTTGTTCCTCTCTTGTTCTTTATTTCTGTTTTGATTTTTTTAGTTATACAACTACCACCAGGAGATTTCCTAGATATCTATATTTTTAAGCTTAAGCAATCAGGGGTTGAATTATCACCAGATGTAAAACAAAGTCTAGAAAGGCAATATGGACTAGATCAGCCATATTGGTATCAATATTATCGCTGGATATCAAATATCATATTAAGAGGTGATTTTGGCTACTCTTTTGGATGGAATCAGCCAGTAAATAATATTCTGAAAGAGAGAATTTTAATTACATTAATCATTTCAATTGCCAGTATTTTTTTAGTCTGGATTATATCGATTCCAATCGCTGTTATTTCTGCCACTCGCCAGTATTCCTTATTTGATTACCTATTTACATTTGTTGGTTTTGTTGGTTTAGCAGTTCCTAACTTTTTGCTGGCATTGATGCTTGCGTGGTTTGTTTATGAAAAAACAGGTCTTGCAATCACTGGATTGTTTTCAAAAGAATATATGGATCAGGGTTGGAGTTTTGCTAAGTTTATAGATCTATTGAAGCATATTTGGCTCCCAGTTGTTATTGTAGGTATTGCAGGAACTGCAGGGATGATCCGGGTATTGAGAGCCACCTTGCTTGATGAATTGAGAAAGCAATATGTAATTACCGCGAGAGCAAAAGGTGTCAGTGAGATTAAGCTATTAATGAAATATCCAATAAGAATCGCGTTGAATCCTGTCTTCAGTACGATTGGGTGGCTATTACCAGCAACCTTCTCTGGAGAAGTTATTGTAGGTATTGTTTTGAATTTGCAAACAATTGGACCTGTGTTGATGAGAGCTACTCTTACACAAGATATGTATTTGATTGGAAGCATTGTGCTTATTCTAAGTTTTTTAACTGTAATTGGGACTTTAATTTCAGATATTTTGTTAGCCTGGTTAGACCCTAGAATAAGATATTAAATAAAAAGAAGTGCAAAAATCATCACGCAATTACGAATTAATTCTGAACGCAACCCAAAGTCGTCTTATTTGGCTGCGTTTTAAAAAACACAAAATTGCTGTATTAAGTTTAATACTATTAATAATTCTTTATGGCGTAAGCTTTTTCGCAGAATTTTTTACTCCTTATGACATAGAAAAAAGATTTCCTGGTTTTGAGAATGCAAGACCTTCCACAGTCTATTTGTTTGATGAAAAAAATGAATATATTGGTTTTCATTTTTATGAATTTAAAAAGAAAATAAATCGAGAAACATTTGAAGTTGAATTTGTTGAAGATAAGAAAAAACCAGTAAAAATTGAGTTCTTTACTGCGGGCAAAAGCTACAAACTATTAGGAATAATTCCTGCGAATTTAAAATTTTATTATTCTGAAAAACCTTTCTTTTTATTTGGAGGAGATAGACTGGGGAGAGATCTATACACAAGAACTATGATTGGGATGAGAATCTCACTATTTATAGGGCTTGGTGGAGTGTTTTTCAGTTTTGTTTTGGGATGTTTGTTTGGTGGTATATCTGGTTATTTTGGTGGATTTATTGACAACGTAATCCAAAGGATGATTGATGTATTACTATCAATACCAACAATTCCTCTTTGGATGGCACTTGCTGCAGCAATACCAAGAGACTGGACCGTACTACAGACTTATTTCGCAATCACAATTGTCTTAGCAATTGTAGGTTGGGCTGGATTGGCAAGAGTGGTACGTGGCAAACTACTCGCTCTAAGGGAGGAGGACTATATACTTGCAGCGCAGATTGCTGGAGTAAAAGAGTCCAAAATTATTATTACTCACCTGCTTCCCAATTTTTTCAGTTATCTGATTGTTCATTTAACGCTGGCTATTCCTGCAACAATTTTGGGTGAAACAGCATTGAGTTTTTTAGGGTTAGGAATTCAGCCTCCGGCTGTAAGTTGGGGATCTTTGCTCAAAGATGCTCAAGATCTCGTGACTGTTGCTGAAAGACCTTGGCAGTTGATGCCCGGAGCTTTTGTTGTGTTTGCTGTTTTAATGTTCAATTTTATTGGTGATGGTTTAAGAGATGCTGCAGATCCATATTCTTAGGTAAAACTACAGAATGGCTATTCAGAAAGAATTAAATTTTTTCCCTGTAGAGAATGCGAATAAGAAAAGATTGACCACTGAACAGATAGAATCATTTAATAAAAGTGGTTTTATCTTTCCAATTACAGTGTTCAACTCTGTTCAAATTCAGAAGATCTCGACTTACTTTAACTCACTTTTAGATAGTGCTAAAAAAGTTGGATATGAAGATTATTCCATTAATGGTTGGCACTACCACTGTCGGGGGATTTACAACATAATGATGGATTCAGTAATCTTAGATTGTGTTTCTGATCTACTGGGGCCAAACGTATTGAATATTATGACTCATCTTTTCTACAAAAGATCTCAGGATGAGAGAAGGGTAAGCTGGCACCAGGATGCTTCTTATTGGCCACTGACACCAACAAAGACGGTGACCGTATGGTTGGCCTTGGATGATGTTAGCGAACAGAATGGTGCAATGAAATTTATCCCTGGATCACACTGCTACGGACAGATCCCATTCCAAACGAGTGATTTACAAGAACATAATGTTTTGAATCAAACAGTTACCGATCCTCAAGGATGGGGTGACAGTGCTGTGAATGTGGTGTTGAAGGCTGGTCAGATATCTATTCACTCTGACCTTCTTCTGCATGGCTCAGAGCCGAATCTTTCAAAAACTGACAGAAAGGGACTGACCCTACGTTATATGCCATCAGATGTTCAATGTATTGATTCGAGCTTTGGAAAGAATCGTCAAGCCTTTCAGTGCTTGGGTAAAAACCCTGAAAAGCACTGGTCCGTCTTACCACCTCCGATTGGGGAGGCAATTCCACTCAAATTGGAATCTCCGTTGTGAGTACTGCGCCTCTCCTGTCCATCCAGAATCTTCGTGTTGAATTCAATCTTGATGAAGGCACTCTGAGTGCTGTCAATGATGTTTCTCTTTCAATTGATAAAGAACAGACACTTGGCATCATTGGTGAGAGTGGTTGCGGAAAAAGCGTAACAGCTCAAAGTACTTTAAGGATCATTCCTAAACCTGGTCAAATCAAGTCAGGATCAATTTTATACCATGGTAAAGATGGCCAAGTTACCGATCTGGCATCATTGAGTCTGAATGATAAAAGATTGAGAGATGTCCGAGGTAAGGAAATCTCAATGATTTTCCAGGAGCCAATGACTTCTCTAAGCCCCGTGCACACAATTGGAAGCCAAATTCAGGAGAGCATACTCTTACATACGGATTTCGATAAGAAAGCTTCCAAGGAACTAGCAATTGAGATGCTTACGAAAGTTGGTATTCCTTTGGCAAAAAAGAGGTTTGATTCTTATCCTCACCACTTGTCAGGAGGAATGCGACAAAGAGTGATGATTGCTATGGCTCTCAGTTGTAGTCCTCGCCTACTTATTGCTGATGAGCCTACAACAGCCTTAGATGTGACAGTTCAGGCTCAAATTTTACAGCTCCTATCAGAATCCAAATCTTCCCAGCAAATGAGTATGCTTTATATTTCTCATGACCTGGGAGTAGTCGCTGATATAGCGGATAATATTGCTGTAATGTATCTTGGTAGAGTCATTGAGATTACCTCAAAGGAGAAATTATTCTCAGAACCTAAGCACCCATATACCTGCTTACTTATCGAAAGTATTCCCAAGATTGGTCTACCCAAAGAACAGCGACTCTCAACGATAGAAGGTAATGTGCCAATCCCCCTTAATCTAAAGCATGAATGTGGTTTTTTCTCCAGGTGTCCAAAGAGAATTGAAGGCCTCTGCAATAAAGCAATTCCTGAATTAAATAAAATTTCTGATGGTCATAAAGTAAGTTGCTTTCTTTATGACCATAAAAATAGTTAGTAAAGTCTATATGGCTGAACCAGAAAAAGTATTGATGTCTGTGCGTAATTTAAAGAAACACTATTCTATTGGTAGTAGTTTTTTTAAATCAAACAACGAATATATCAAAGCTGTAGATGGAATTGACTTGGATCTCTACTCCGGCAAAACACTTGGACTTGTTGGAGAAAGTGGCTGTGGTAAATCAACTTTTGGAAAATGTATCATTCGGGCAATAGAGCCCTCTGCTGGAGAAATCAAAGTTTATCTCGACAAAGAGTATTCTATTCGAGAAATGAGAAAGAGTGAATTTCGAATCTTTCGGAAAAATCTTCAGATGATTTTTCAAGATCCAAATTCATCGTTAGATCCAAGAATGACAATCAGAGATATTATTTCTGAGCCGATTAAAGCCAATTCAAACATTAGTAAAAAGCAGCTTGAAGAAAAGGTGAAATACTTGATGGATATAGTCGGTTTGAACCCAAATCAACTATATCGTTATCCACATGCTTTTTCTGGAGGGCAACGTCAAAGAATTGGGATTGCAAGAGCTTTGGCCAATGATGCTAAAATCATTATCTGTGATGAAGCTGTTAGTGCACTAGATGTCTCTGTTCAAGCTCAAATCATAAATTTGCTAAAAGATTTACAAGAAAAGTTTAATCTAACTCTATTGTTCATTTCTCACGATCTAAGTGTTGTTGAGCACCTGTCAGATTCTGTTGCTGTAATGTATCTCGGAAAGATTGTTGAAGCTGGTACAAGTAAAAATGTATTCAATAATCCACAACATCCTTACACAGAAGCTTTATTATCTGCAGTACCCAAAGGATTCTTAGCTAAAAACACAGAAAAAATTATTTTGAAAGGTGAGATTGAAAGTACAGGGAATATTCCGAATGGTTGTACTTTTCATCCTCGATGTATTTATGCAAAAGATGTTTGTAGATCTCAAATACCCCCTGAAAATAAAGTTTCAGTCAATCAACTAGTATCGTGTCACTTCAATAATGAACTTCAACTCCGTGGTTTTGAGTATTACACTTCGGCTTAATTCACATGAGACAACAAATCCTTATCCTGTGCTTGGTCAACTCCTCCTTGGAATCCCGAGTGATTTCATGGAGTTTTTGGGATGGAACAGGAAAAGCCAAATCTTTTTCGGGTGACTCGGATGAGCCTCCCTACGAGCGCGGTCTTGATGCACTATTGGATGGATGGTGCCTGATTCAAGTATCTCCAGCCTTTACTCCCCCCAAAGGCTCAGAGTATAAAACCAACTTTTTTTACAATGAATTCATCTTTGAGAAACGCATAGAAGAAACCGAGATCTAACATGAAATTATTGTCCACCTCCCAGATGGCGACTTTTGCGGCCAAAGGTTGTCTACGTTTTGATGGGCTGATTGGCGAGGAGATCAATCAAAAATTCTTGGGACTATTTGGTGAAGGCATTGGTGCCAATGATCGCTATGCGAATTCGGTAATCCCAAACTGCAAGCCAGGAGAACTGCTATACCAGACTTTTCCTACAGACCACCCGCTGAGTTTGGTGCTTCATGAACCAACAGTAGCTGGAACAATCAAAAGTTTGATGGGTGAAGATCCAATCTTTGATCATCACCACGTCCACATCACCTTCCCTAAGAGTGGTTCAGCACAGACGAACCACCAGGATTCAACCATTGATGCTCGACAACTGAACTTTGATGTGCAGATGTTTTATTTTCCACATGAGGTGACAGCGGACATGGGTGGTACCCGATACATTCCTGGAACTCACCTGCGCAGTGTTCATGAATCAGCGATTGCCCGTTACCAGAACATTCGTGGTCAGATGAGAGTGGTGTGCCCAGCGGGGACGGTCATTTTCTTTCATCATGGTCTCTGGCATGGTGGGGGAAAAAATATAGGGGACGCCCACCGGATCATGTACAAGGTACGGATGCAGCCGTCTGGATCACAGTCTCTCCAATGGGATACCAGTGACCTTAATGAGTCCCGTATCAAGGACTGGCAACGACCGATTTTCCATGCTCAAGATAATCGCGTTGCTGATGACGTTCCTGAGCAATTGATGACACCAGAACCCTGGTTTGATAACAGTGGTCGGCTTGAATACATGAACCGAATTCAGTTCTGGCGTTTATTAATGGACAATCCTGAAATTGATATTGACTACTGGTTGACCAGAGTTGAGAACGAGCCAACTCGACAACACCCTACACATGCTTGAGATGTTGAAGGCGAACCAGAAGTAGCTAACATCTTGCCGAATAAGGATAACTTCCCCAAAAAATCTTTGATGCAGTTTCAATAACATTTTTCCATCCAGATGAATCGATATAGATCAGACATTCTGGAGTTGATTCCAGCAGATCAAACACAACTTGTGGAATGGCTAACTGTGCCACATCAATCAGCTTATGCTATTCGTAAGCTGAAGCAACTTGGATCTCTTGCTGTGTCTTCTCTCAGATATGGCCTACAGCATCCAGAACATCTAGTCCGAGTCGGTTGTTGTATAGTACTGGACCATGTCTATGATGATTCTTGCTTACCTGGTTTGATCAAAAACCTGAACTACCCTCACCCGGATGTGCGTATGTGGGCACTACATGCGCTGGCCTGTGATCGCTGCAAAAAAAGAGTGTGTAGACCTGCCGAGAACCTGATCCTTGATCCAGCAATCCGCCTTCTTCTCTATGATCCCGAACATAAAGTGCGACAAATGGCTGCGGGAATGCTAGGCCCAAGTGTTCATCGTAGTACTGAGGTATTACAGGCGCTTCAGCAAGCACACCGAGGTGACGATCATCCTGCAGTACGAAAAGTGTGTAGTTGGTGGATACCTGGTGGAACTTGTTTTGTTAAATCTCTGCCATAATTTCTTTCTAGATAAATTTTACATAGTTTTTTTCAGAGATAAATTGTCTTACATACTAGGTACTATTACTTGATCAGTCAGCACTAATTACAATCATGATGCAATAAATTATGAATATAATTTACATAATCACCGATCAACAAAGATACGACACAATTGGTGCATTAGGTTATCCTTTTATGGAGACGCCTAATATTGATAGATTGGTTAAAGAAGGTTGCACGTTTAGCAATTGTTTTGCAGCAGGTCTATCTTGTGCTCCTTCAAGAGCTTCAATTTTTAATTGTTATTATCCGCATACGACCGGAATTATTAGAAATGCGTGTAGCTGGAAGCACTCCTGGATCGAACTTCTTTTAAAGAAAGGATACCACACCGTCAATATTGGTAAGATGCACACTTGGCCGTTCAACACTACCTGTGGGTTTAAGGAGCGCTATAATGTAGAAAATAAGGATCGATTTCTTGAAGGTAGATACTATTTTGATGAATGGGATAAAGCGCTTGCTTCACACGGTCTAGTGAAGCAACAGCGTTCAAGCTATAGAACTAGAGAAGATTACGGAACCTCTTTGGGTGCTTTTGATTGGGAGTTGCCTGAGAAAATGCACGCAGATATGTTTGTTGGTGACATGGCGGTCTGGTGGATAAAAAATCACCCATTTTCACAGCCGCTGTTTCTCCAGATTGGCTTCCCAGGTCCTCATCCACCTTACGATCCTCTACCATCTTTTTCCTCCCGTTATTTGAGCAAAGATCTTCCAATCATTGATGTCAGTACCACTGAACTAGAGTCTCTTCCACCGCCCCTCAAAGCCTACAGGAAACACTGTACAGAAGTAGATCATGATTCAATTCTCGATCAGTTATTCCCAACCAAACAACAAAGGTTCAGACAAAGAGCGTACTATTTGGCGAATATCACGATGATCGACCAAAAGATTGGTGAAATTCTTAAAGCACTTGAAGAACAGGGTTACTTGGATGATGCAGTTATTGTGTTTACCTCTGATCATGGCGACTGCCTTGGTGACCATGGCCTAAGCCAGAAATGGTCAGGTTATGATCAGGTAGTGCAAGTTCCTGCAATTATTTGGAAGCCTGGAACGATCAAAGCGGGTCAGGAGGTCAATAGCTTGTGCCAACAGTTTGATATTTCACAGACGCTACTTGAAATGGCCAAGATTCAAATCCCGGCATCATTCGAAAGTGAGTCAGTGATGGATGGCTTGCTTGGCGAGTCACAATTAGGCAGAGAGTATGTTTTTGCAGAGCAGGGTGGTGATGGTAATCTAACGGATGCTCAAATGGTAACTATGATCCGTTCTGCAAAATGGAAGATGATTCATTATGCTGGGGAAAAATTTGGCCAACTGTTTGATTTAGAAAAAGATCCCTTAGAAGCTAAAAATCTCTGGAAAGACAGTAGCTATGATAGTGAAAAAAGATTACTACAAGAAGCTTTATTAGATTGGCATATTCAAAGTCAATATCGTACCCGTGATTGGGTCAGTGATTACAGATAAGACAATAAAAGTAATGAGTTTTCAGAGCGTGTTCAAACACCAATATTGGTAGGAGTAAAACACAAAGTTTAAAAAATCGGATCACAACTCTTACATTAAAGATGTGAAAATAAGATCAATTTAAAAAAACTACAAAATTACCAATACGGAAACCATAAGATCACAGTAGATAATTCATGTAGTACCTTGATTTAAATACTTAAAATTATTTTCCCAATTTGCCTCTAGTTCAGTTCTCCAAGTTTCAGCAGCATACTTTAGTTCTGTAGTCAGAGATGGTTCTGATTCACTCAGGTTTTTAGATTCTGCAGGATCTTCAGATAGATTAGCAAGAAAAATACGGTCTTCGTCAGGCTGACCTTCGACAATTTGGCCATTCAAAACAAGTTTCCAGTCCCCTCTTCGAATACTCGTTTGGTCATTCATCTCCCAGAAAAGGTCTCTTTCTAACCCCGGTTGCTTGCCTTCAAGGAAACCAGCCTGAGAAATTCCGTCTAGCTCTACACCAGATATATCCAAGTTCAGCCATTCACAAATAGTGGGTAACATATCAAAAGAACAAAAAGGCTCTTCAACAACTTTGCCGGCAGGTACTACACCAGGATAATGTACAATTCCAGGAACACGTACCCCTCCTTCAAATAAACTAAACTTGTGCCCCTTAAATCCTCCAGACGAACCACCATAATAGGGATCTAGGGTCCCATCTAACCAATTTCGACTTTCTCTTGATGGACCATTATCTGAGGTAAAAAAAGTTATTGTATCCTCATTAAAATCAAGTCGGGCCAATTCATTAAAAATTTCGCCAATACCGTCATCTACAGCACTCACCATAGCAGCCATTACTTGCCTATCCCACGGTAAGTCTGCAAACCGGTCCATATATTTTTGAGGAGCATGCATTGGATAGTGTGGTGCGTTGTATGGGATGTATAAAAAAAAAGGCTTTGAAGTTTTCTTTGCCTCACGTATTGCTTGAATGGAGTATTCTGTAATAATGTCAGTAAGATACTCTCCATTTTTCCAAACTTCTTTATTATTGACCCATAAGTCATGAGTTGGATTGATACCAGGACCTTCTCGGTTCATTCCCCAGTAAAAGATATGACTGAAAAAATCCACACATCCCGCAAGAAAACCAAACCACTGTTCAAATCCATGATCTTGAGGACGACATCCCTCAGCCAGTCCTAGATGCCATTTACCACTCATAGCAGTATGATAGCCCAGTCGGTCTTTTAGTATTTTGGGTAAAGTCAGAGTGTCCTTAGGCAAGCCAGTGGCTTTTCGGTGCCCATCTAAAATTGCTCTAACACCAGCATTGGCTGGGTAACGGCCAGTCAGGAGAGCAGCTCTTGAGGGAGAACAAACTGGAGAGTTGGAATACCAACACTTAAATCTAGCCCCTTCATTGGCCAAGCGATCAAGATTTGGAGTTTTAAAATCAGTTGCGCCCATACAGCTTAAATCACCATATCCTTGATCATCGGTCATAATTACAATTATATTCTTTTTCATTGTATTCCAAAATTATTTCAATTTAATTTTCTATTTGACAGCACCTTAAGATAAACCAGAAATTAGCTTTTTCTGAGGTGGTGAAAATGGGTTTAAAGTTGGAATGATTGTGATCATAAATTTGCCATCAAAGGTCTCTATTGAATGGTTTCATCACCAAAAAAACTGAGCTAAAATCAGTGGTAAGGTTTTTATGCTATCGTCAGTTAACAGAGTAAGTGAAAGCGTATATTCAGACCACACAACTAAAAACATTTAGGTGGTAGTGGCGACGAAACCAGAGTAAACTAAAGGAAGTATAACAAATATTGCTATTTTAAATCGAGAAGTGCTATCTAAGATTGCTGATTTAGCTAAACTAATAGAAATTGTGGTCAAATATCCGACTAGTAAATAAATAGAATAAAGAGGCCGAACATTCATATATTTTGCAATGCTTTGTCAAGCCTAATTATTATTTGGTCTCCAATTTTTCATTTATTCATTCACTAAAAGATAGAGTGATATCTTATTATATTAATTATTGAAACTCACTATTACTATTAGTCTGTAAATGTAGTAATAATGGAGAATAATGTTATTTTCTTGCTCTAACCTTTTTGAAATTGGTCCTGGGTTCAGAGGTGTTTCCTTCATGAAATCATGAAATTTGGAGCTACGTATGTCAGCAGAAACAATCTTGATGAATGGACAACTGGTGGAATATTTACGAAAAAATTCTGTGAGAGAGCCAGAGGTGTTAATAGAGCTTCGTGAAGAAACACAGAAACTACCCAATTCAGGAATGCAAATCTCTCCAGAGCAGGGCCAGCTGATGTCAATGCTGGTCAAGCTGGTCAATGCACGGAAGATTGTTGAGATTGGAACCTTCACAGGGTACAGTTCCACAGTTATGGCTATAGCGATGCCTGAAGAGGGTAAGTTGATCGCTTTCGACATTAGTGAAGAGTATACTCGAACAGCACGTATATTTTGGAAGAAAGCCGGTGTGGATCAGCGGATCAAACTAGTTCTGGGTAATGCTAAGGAGAGCTTAAAAAACTTTTTGCAGGCGGGTGGACAGGAAAGCGTTGACCTAGCCTTTATTGACGCTGACAAGACATCGTACAAAGAGTATTATGAATATTGTCTGCAATTAGTTCGGCCCGGTGGGTTGATTTTGGTAGACAACGTCTTGTGGAGCGGCCAAGTAGCTGATGCTTCGAATCATGATAAGGACACAGAAGCCCTACGAATATTCAATGCAGCTTTGTCCAGTGATCAACGTGTTGATCTATGTATGGTTCCAATTGGAGATGGACTGACTATCGCTCGAAAACGTTGAAGAACTATCAACCTA
>JAQWOT010000102.1 GCA_029245725.1 SAR324 cluster bacterium
CATTACCAATGGCTGTGTTCGAGACATCCCAGATGCCCAGGACAAGTTTCAAATGCTGGCGGGGATGGTTAATCCATCACATGCCTGGGTGCACCTTGTGGACTGGGGGCAGTCGGTGACCGTCCATGGTATGGATGTCGAGGACGGAGATTTGATTCATGCAGATATGCATGGTGCGGTGGTTGTTCCACAAGACGGAATTCAGGAAATTGTTGAGATGGCCCAGAAGATTTTTGACAAGGAGCGGATCCTGATCAAAGCCAGCCAAAAAACGGGCTTTAACATGGAAAAACTGCGGGAAGCCTGGAAAAACATGTCTGAATTCCATTGAGCCCAATGCTTCATCCAACCATCAAAAAATACCTGCCGATTCTACTGGTCCTGGCCGTAGTGGACCTGGTTTGTTTAATTTTTCTGTTCGTGATCTGAGTTGTTCCAATTAAAAGATGTAAACACAAAATGAAACACCACGATCCGGAGCACTTGCATCAACTTCTAGAGACCAAGGTTTGTCCTAAGGGCGAGTTGTTTGGTGTAGATCTTTCGAAAGCCGATTTGCCCAAGGCCGTCCTGTATTCTTCAGATCTGCGAGAAGCCAAGCTGTCCAAAGCTAATTTAGCAAAAGCCGATTTGCAGGAGGCCAATTTGGTAGGAGCAGATCTCCATGGAGCTGACTTGAATGGGGCCAATCTTCATCAAGCCAATTTGGCACAGGCAGATTTATCGGGAGCCTTGCTGTTCTTCGCTGATTTGCATGAAGCCAATTTACCAGAAGCCAACTTGAAGAGTACAGATTTGACGGAAGTCGATTTGTTGTATGCAAACCTCGAAGGAGTCGACCTCTCAGGTGCCAAATTATCTGGAGCTAAATTGCGAGGTGCTAATTTGGTTGGTGCTGACTTGACGGATGCGAATCTAAGCGAAGCGAATTTGAGTGAAGCGAATTTGAGTGAGGCTGACTTGTCAGGAGCGGACCTGAGAGAAGCAGATCTGAGCAAAGCTTTACTGAGCCAAGCCAATCTGGTAGGAGCAAACTTACATCGAATCCGACTTCAAGGCGCAGATTTGACCGATGCCGATTTGACCGATGCAAACTTGTACGGTATTGACCTACGAGAAGCGATTACAGAGAACACTCTGTTCGAAAAGGCAAAGCTCTGCAATACGATCTTGCCGGATGGCAAGGTGGAATACCGTGATTGTGAGGAAGATACAGCAGCAGAATGAGACCGTTGGCTTCTTTAAATGAGAGAGACCCTGCGAGTGATTAACTTTTAGAGAAGCCCTGAATTTGAAAAGCCTAGTCTCCTAGCTTCTCAATAGCTGCAATCTGGATCTGAACACTCCGGATGCGCTGCATGTCAAATTTGATATCTCGCCGACAGGTGTAGATCCCGTTTTGCTCCTGATCAATATCGGTGAGTTGGGTATAGCAATAGCCGAACATCATCGGATTCTGCAGTAGGATCGTACAGAGTTTTTCAAAGCGGTCATAAAACTCTTCAATATTTTTCGGTCTCTCACCATATCCCCAGGAGTCCCAGTGCTCATCTTCCGGGTTCCACCAAATTCCCCCGAACTCGCTGACAAAGTAGGGTTGTCCTCGGTAAGGGGTTGACCAACGTTGTTTGAGAGACCGCCCACGATAATCTCGCAGATGAGGTCCCTCTACCTTCCACTCATTCTGATAGGGGTTCCCCTCACCAACATGCGAGTGGTGCTCTGCAAACTTTTCTGGATCCTGGGTGTAGTCGTGGCAGTCATAGACATCGGTCTCATGAATCCGATGGGAATAACCTGATGTGTCCAGTACAGGCCGAGTTGGATCCATGGCCTTGGTCGCCAGGAACATGCCTCTTGTGATGTCGTCGAGTTGGGACATCTCCTCCATGATGGGTTCCCAAGTTTCGTTGAGAGGACACCAACCAACAATACTAGGATGTGAATAATCCCGCTCAATAGCTTCAAGCCACTCTGTGATGTAGGAAGCAGAAAAGCTTTGGTGGTGAGGAAAGCGTCCCAGGTTCGCTGCACCCCAATCCCCAAATTCTCCCCAGATCAGATAACCCATCCGATCAGCATGGTACAGGAAACGTTCTTCGAATACTTTCTGGTGAAGCCGCGCTCCATTGAAACCAGCCTCTAA
>JAQWOT010000103.1 GCA_029245725.1 SAR324 cluster bacterium
CAAGCCACCATGATTCAGAGCCCTGAGGATTTTCTCAGAGTCTAGCTTCGCGCAAATAAGGATTTTGCGCGCATCAATTGTGTGAGAGTTTTCATGTAGACGAACGATTAAGTCCACACCATATGCTCCCGAAAAAGCACCACTGCAAATCAACAAGGACAGAGATGCTTCTTCATGAAGAGTAGAATTCAAGTACTCTTCAGCCTCTTTGAAAATCCCGACACATTTTAATTGGAAGTAGCTTTCCAGAAATGACAGTTCCTGCTTGACCGCATCCAGTAATGCCGTCTGTTCTAAACAGATCAAAATATGCAGATTCTTCTTCATCAAGAATTTGTTTTATAATGAGTATTATTGATTACTCAGCCTCTGGTGTACAAGGGCGAGATCTTGATGAGAGATTTTTAAGGGATCAAAGGAAGGATATTTTGGAGGGAGAGTGCAGCCTCATAAGGACTGCACTCATCATCGGATAAGTCTAGTCGGCTTCGAACTCAAAAACTTCACCCTCTTCACGATATTCATTCAGTTTGTTTCGTAAAGTACGGATGCTGATGCCCAAAATTCGTGAGGCATGGGTTCGATTTCCACCGGTTTCCTTCAGGGTCTCAAAGATGAGCTTCTTCTCTGCTTCCTTCATTGACATCCCTACCTCAATCCCAAGAGGCCCATTCACCGGATTTGAATTTGAATCAACGATAGTTTCTGTTGCTACCACAGCAGGCGAAGAGACTCTTGATGGTGTGGAAGCCGTTGCAGAAGCCAGATCCTCATTAATGGTTCGACTACCCATTTGAGAATGCATCAAGAGATGGTGTGGTAAAATTTCATTCCCGTTGCAGAGCAACATTGCGCGTTCCACCACGTTCTCCAACTCTCTAACGTTGCCACGCCAGTTGTAGTTTGTTAAGACATCCAGAGCATCCTGAACAATTAGAGGCCTCTCACGACCATTGAGTTGTGCATGCTTAGTCAGGAAATGTTCAACAAGAAGAGGAATATCATCCTTCCGCTCCCGCAAAGCCGGTAAGGAAAGAGGAATAACATTTAATCTGAAATAGAGGTCTTCTCTAAACTTGCCGGACTCGACACACGCCAGCATATGACGGTTCGTAGTTGCCACTACCCGAACATCCACTTTGATTGGATCCTTGCCCCCGACTTTATCAATTTCTTGCTCTTGCAGAACACGCAATAGTTTGGCCTGTAGCGGAAGGGCCATTTCGCTGATTTCATCCAGTAGAATCGTACCGGTGTGGGCTTGCTCAAATTTTCCACGGTGATCTTGGTTTGCACCAGTAAAGGAACCCTTCTTGTGTCCGAAGAGCTCACTTTCAAGCAGCGTATCTGGCATTGCTGCACAGTTCACAGCTACAAAAGGTTTGTTCGCACGTTCTGAGTTATTGTGGATATACTGAGCTAACAATTCCTTACCAGTTCCGCTCTCGCTCTGAATGAGAATCGTCGCCTTGCTACGTGAAACGTTGCGTGCAACCTCCAGCAGAGATTTCATCGCAGCATTTTGGGTGACGATTTCCTTCATATCACTGTTCGTTTGCTTACGGGCACCCCCCCCAGTAGGAGCAGCAGATCCCTTATCCTCTGTGGGACGCAACATGATGGGGCCCTTGTTGTCCTGATAAGCCAGTGCTCGTTCAACAATGAAAATAAAATTCTCAAAGTTGAAGGGCTTCACGATGTAGTCGAAGGCACCATGCTTCATTGCTTCCACAGCAGTCTCAATCGTACCATAGGCCGTTGCCATGATCACAGGCTTATAAGGCTCTAAGCCTTTGATATCCTTTAGTAGTTCCAAACCACTGCGCTTGGGCATCGTCATATCCGTGATGACCAGCGAGTATTCATTGTTCTTGAATTTTTTGAGGGCATCGATTGCATTATGCGAAAGCTCAACCGGATACCCACAGTGTTTGAGGGTCTCCGACATAGCAATCCGCATTTCGACTTCGTCGTCTACAATCAGGATGGGATGCGAAACCATATTGCTTCCTTTCAATAATGGACTCGTTCTTTGGGGAGGGTTGACGTGGGTTCATCCACTGGGATTTCTTCATCATCGTGGGCCACTGGGAACAACAAGGTGAAGCAGGTTCCCTGATCTACTTCACTTTCCACGTCGATGATCGCTCCATGCGATTCAATGATGTTATGAACAATTGCAAGGCCCAATCCGGTACCTCTTTCCTTAGTACTGAAGAAAGGATCGAAAATGCGCTTGCGCACTTCTTGTGACATGCCCGTGCCAGTATCTTCGATGGACACTTGCAACAAAGACATGCCATGTCGACGTTGAGAGAGCGGAACATGAGTGAATCGCTCTAGCATCTTGCGGTTGTCAGTCAGCACATTTCTGGTTGTCAGGCGAATTTCACCTTCTTCAACCATTGCCTGGATCGCGTTAATTAGAATGTTATGAAAGACTTGTTTGAGAAGTTCAGCTTCACCGCGAATCTTGGTGTTGGTCGCCAGGAAATCAGTCCGCATTTCGACATCATTGTATTCAACCAACTGCTCAAAAAAACTTAGATTTTCTCGAAGAAATTTGTGAAGGTCAATCACTTCTCTAGCAACTGGCCTCGGTTTTGTGTACTCCAACAAGTTCGAGATGATGTGATTCATGCTCTGAACCGCTGAAGAAATGTGATGAACCAGTTGTTGTGAAGAATCGCTTTGAACTTCTTTACGCAGCAGAGAGGTGAATAACTCAATGCTTCCCAGAGGATTACGAATTTCATGCGCGATACTGGCGGCCATTTGCCCCATTCCTGTGAAGCGATTTTTTCTCTCCGCTTCTTCTTCCAGTTTCCGAAGGTCCGTAATGTCCTGAATATTTACGATCAAGCCGAGCCATTCGTTCTGATCACTTTTCATCAAAGACAGATGCAGCCGCAGTTGCCTAGATAGGCCAGCGCCCCCACGTAATGTCATCTCCTGCTCTTGACCCTGCTGCAGGCTTTGCATGAATTCTGGGGTTAACTTCAATGGAAGAACTCGTTCTCCCAAGACTTCGTTCAATCGGAGGCCCCTTACTTCCTCCGCCATCTTATCAAGCAATCGCAGTGCTTTCTGATTCACAGAAAGAACTTCACCCTGAAGGTCAGTGACTACAATACCGAGAGCGGAACTCTCAAAGATATTATTCAGGTGGCTCTTGACCCTGTCTTTCTCAAGAAGGTTTTGCTCTAACTCACGATTCTTACGAGCTAACTCAGAGTTCAGTTCATCAACCTTCTGCTCAATACCTCTGTAATAATCCTGAAGCTTTTGGGTAGCCTGGTTGAATGCCTCAAAGCCCTGCACCAGTAACTGGGCATCCAGAGTCTCCTCTTCCGGGTCCAGTACCAGGAATTGAGAAGGATCCGGCAATTCATAAGTCAGTGGTGCCAATTGGCGCTTCTCATTACCCATACACGAAGCTCTCTGGACACCATGTTCCTACTGAGGACTCAGCCACCCTCAAATTGTATTTAAAGAAAATTGTTCTACTCCAGTGATTCCCTGAACTCAGGACTTTTTTGGGACAGACA
>JAQWOT010000104.1 GCA_029245725.1 SAR324 cluster bacterium
GGTGCTGGTGCTCGCTGCAGATCTCGATGAAATTCTGGAAGTAGCCGATCGAGTTCTGGTGCTCAATCGGGGACGTCTGATGGGAGAACAAAACCGTAATTCAATTGACCGAACGCAGCTCCTTGACTGGATTTCTACCACCGAAACAAAATTCGCCCATGCCTGAAGCTACAAAAACTGACAAAGGTGGAACTTCCAATAATTGGGATGCCAAGCAATTTGCCATTCGCTATGGATTTTTGATTGTGATGGCTGCCTTATACCTGTTGTTCAGCATTTTGGAACCTGCCTTTTTGACCTGGAGTAATCAGTTTTCCATTCTATTGGGCATCGCGATTTATGGCATTCTCGCACTTGGTGTCACTTTTACCCTAGTTGTGGATGGCTTGGATCTATCCATTGGCTCCGTCGCGGCTCTGAGTGTGATGATCTCCTCCTACTGCATGGTTGTATTGGAGCAGGGTGCCGTGATTAGTGTGATTATTTGCCTCCTGCTAGGTGCCTTGGTTGGACTCCTCAACGGTCTATTGATTGTTAAGATGAAGATCCCCGATTTGCTAACGACACTGGGGATGATGTTTTTGATTCAAGGACTTCAGCTAATCCCCTCTGCAGGTCGTACTATTAGTGAAGGTATGCTGATGGAGGACGGGGAGGAAGCAATGGGGTTTTTTGATCCGAGCTTTCTTTATCTTGGGCAAGGCCGTCTCTTCGGAGTAATTCCAATTCCAGTGATTGTCATGCTGGTGATCGCTCTCCTTGTTTACATTGTTCTGGACCATACACGTTGGGGTCGAGTGATGTACGCCATTGGTGGAAACCCAGAGGCCACTCGACTGGCTGGAGCACCTGTTAATTTATATCGAATTATGGCTTACGTGATCAGCGGCACGATTGCATCGATTGGTGGAGTGCTCCTGGTAGCCCGAGTTGGAGTTGGAGACATCACCAGCGGTACAGGGTTGCTGCTGGATGCGGTCGGGGCTGCCTTGATTGGCTTCGCAGTTTTTGGAGTTCGACGACCAAATCCGTTTGGCACTCTCGTCGGAGCCATCTTCATTGGGGTTCTATTGAGCGGCTTAACAATGTTGAGCCTGCCCTACTACACCCAGGATTTTATCAAAGGCGGAGTGCTGGTCCTCTCGCTGATGTTTACTTTTGCGCTGGCAAAGCGCTCCTAGACCTTCCCTTGCGGAAGTTCCCGCAGAGATTTTTTCTCTGCCTTATTTCCTTTCTCATGGAGATTCAGATGAAAAAGATGCTGTCCGCAGCTTGCTCCCTTTTGTTCCTCTTGATCACAACGACTACGCTTTGGGCCCAGATTGCTGGGGCTCCTCCGCCATTTGATGGATCTAAAAAGCTCAAAGTTGCCTTGGTTCAGCTTTTGGTGGAAGGCGAATTTATGCAGACCTTCCGCTCTGGAGCCAAACGGCAGGCTGAGATGCTGGGTATGGAATTCCTGGCATTGAATACAAAAAATGCCGATAACAAAGCCCAGGCTGATGCCGTGGATCGTGCGATCAGTCTTGGAGTGGATGCAATCCTGCTGAGTCACGGACGACCAGAGACGATGCGAGAGCCCATCCAGCGAGCCTTGGCGAAAGGGATCAAAGTGGTCGCATTCGACATCTACTTCGAAGATCTGACCAATATCGTTACCCACATGGCCCAAGATGATGTCCTGCTGGGTCAAATGGCACTGGACGCCTTAGTGGCTGATTTCAATGGCCAAGCAAACGTTGGGTATATCTACATTCCAGGTGTTCTACCACTGGACAAGAGAGATACCAGCTTCACCAAGGTCAAGCAGGAATACCCAGGTATCAAGGAAATCGCCCGTCATGGCTCCCTCGAGTCACCGATCTCCACCAAGAATGCTGATCAGGTGAAGGCTACGATGCAGGCAAACCGCAATATCAACGCCTACTTTGCACCTTATGATGAGTTTGCAAAAGGGGTTGTGATCGCCCTGCGTGAACTGAACATGAGTGACAAGGTGAAAGTCTACAGTGCCGACATCAGCACCGTTGATATTCGTCAGATGACCCAGGATGGAAGCCCTTGGGCTGCGACCGCTGCTACGAACCCTGCTGCAATTGGCGCAACTGGGATTCGAGCTTTGGCCATGAAACTGACCGGGGAGTGGCTGCCACAAGAAATCACGATTCCACCTATGCTCTTCACCCAGAAGATGCTACGTGACAACAATGTTCAGCGGTTCAATGATCTCTTTGAGAAATTCCCAGAGTTCAATACCGTTGATCGAGCTAGCGCAACTTGGATTCCCAGAGATTCCTCAGGCAAGTTCTAAACTCCTATTTTTGAGAACTCTATGAGCCTCCCGTTGAGCCTTCAATGGCAAGAAGATGAGCTGATCATGTTGGATCAGACCTGTCTACCCATCGAAGAAGTGATGTTGCGACCAAAGACGGTCGACGCTGTCTTTGAAGCCATCAAAATGCTTCGGGTACGGGGGGCCCCTGCGATCGGGATTGCGGGTGCTTATGGACTGGTCATCGCCATGCAGCACCAGCGCAACCTCACTTGGCCAGAGTTTCTTTTGGAAGCAGAACGCCAAGTGGATTATCTCAACAGCGCTCGACCCACTGCGGTGAATCTAAGTTGGGCACTCAAGCGAATGATTGGAAAATTAAATGATCAGCACGACAGCGAAACCGCATATCAGGTCTTGTTAGAAGAAGCCAAGGTCATTCATGAAGAAGATCGAAAGCTCTGTCGGGGTATTGGTGAAAATGGACTCTCGCTCATCGAAGAGGGGATGGGAATTCTGACTCATTGCAATGCAGGTGGATTGGCAACCAGTGAGCTTGGAACTGCGCTGGCCCCAATGTATCTGGCCCATGAAAAGGGCATCAGTTTCCAAGTTTATTCGGATGAAACCAGACCACTACTCCAGGGCTCTCGACTGACAGCTTGGGAACTACGGCAAAGCGGGATTGATGTGACCACGATTTGCGACAACATGGCCGCCGTGATGATGCAAGAAGGCAAGATTGATGTGGTTATCGTGGGTACTGATCGGGTTGCGGCCAACGGAGACGTTGCCAACAAGATTGGCACCTTCAGCGTAGCGATACTGGCAAACTATTTCAAAATCCCTTTTTACGTGGCCTGTCCAGCGTCCACTATCGATCTAAACACCCCAACTGGTGCCGAGATTGTGATTGAAGAACGAGCGCCTGAAGAGGTGACAGCTTTCGGAGAACGTAGAACCGCACCAATCGATATCAAGGTGAGAAATCCTGCCTTTGACGTCACACCTGCAAATCTAGTCACTGGCATCATTACCGAACAGACGATTCTTCGAGCATCATACGCTGAATCGATTCGTCAGACCTACGGTTCAGCCTGAGAAGGATTAGAGCATACCCCAGTTTTGCAAATGGGAACCCAGTTACAAGGAACCACCAAGCCCTCCTTTGCCACTGACTGCTTTCAATGAGTGCATCCCCGGTTCAGTTCTGATGAATTCACGCTTTCAAGTCCAGTATCGATTAGCCTGCCCACTCTCAGAGGTTGCTGAAGTTGCCAATCAAATTGCCTTTGAGCAAAGTGTCTATCACCCACCCCATCTCGTGGCTCTCAGTTTTCTAAAGAATGAAATCGCTGGACACGTTGAAGAACTAACTGCCCTCAACGAACATCATTCTCAGGTCTCAATCAGCTTTCTGAGTGAGACCTGAGAATGAAATTACGCAATTGATGAACGTTCTTTATGGCAATATCAGCTTGACGAAAGGAGTTCAGGTTACAGATCTTCAGCTCTCTTCAGACTTAAAGGCGTACTTCACTGGACCACGCTTTGGCATAACTGGGATTCGTGAACGCCTGGGCATCTCTAAAGGCGCACTAATGATGGCTGATATCGAACCTTTGGGGCGCAGCACCAATGAGCTTGCTGAGTTGACATATTGTTTCGCCAAGGGAGGAGTAGATTTGATGATCGATGAACATCTGATTACTGATCAATCCTGGAGTCCTTTTCGAGAGTGCGTCCATGCCTGTTGTAAAGCTGTTGAGCGAGCGAACGCAAAGACCGGAAGAAAGAGTTGCTATGTTCCAAACATTACCTCCTCTGTGGAAGAAATGATGCTTAGGGCAAATTGAGCCGCTCGATACGGGGCTGGTGGTCTCTTGGTTTGCCCTGGGTTGAACAGTTTTGAGAGTTTTCACCGACTAAGCCAAAGTTGAAAACCAGGCCTGCCAATCATCGTCTAACCTGCTTTCTTGGGTCCATTTATCCTCTCCCCCAACCAAGGAATCTCTGTTGGGCTCTTGTTCGGAACAATTTTTCGGATGGCAGGAGCAGATTATGTCATGTTCCCGATCCCAAGCTAACGATTCAGTTTTGAAGCTGCAGACTGCAAAGATGTGATTGACCGCTGCTA
>JAQWOT010000105.1 GCA_029245725.1 SAR324 cluster bacterium
AGACCAATACACTGGGAACTGGGGTTAATAATGACAGTGATTTTGTCTCCTTGGCAGATATTGATGTGACCGGTGCCCAGAAGGCTCAGGATGCGATGTGTGTGATTGATCGAGCCCTGGAAGAAGTCTCCTCAACTCGTGGTGAGATTGGTGCCTTCCAGAAGAATAATCTGGAGAGCAACCTGAACTACTTACGCATTGCTCATGAGAACGTGATGAGTTCCGAATCTGTGATTCGAGATGCGGATATGGCGGAAGAGATGACCAATTTCACACGCAACCAGATCATGACTGATTCTGCAACTGCGATGTTGGCTCAAGCAAATGCACGGTCCCAGTCGGTCTTACGCTTGTTCAACTAAGATCTAAGTAAGTCTACAAGGTTCTGAAGGCTCTTCCGGGGCCTTCTCTGGAAAGCAGTTTGTGGATTTTTGGGAAGGTATTCGCCGGGTATCTTCTAATGAATCCATGACTAAAAATATGGATTGAAGCCAGCAAAAATGGCTCATCGAATTTGCTCTTTGAAAATTTATTGTTGTGATTTCAGTTTTTGAAATTCCCTTATCAGCAATGGCCCGTTGACACTTTTGTGTACGATAATGATTTTGGTTTATGGATTTCTTTCTTCGGAATAATAGCCATGAATTTGTGAGTCATTAAAGTAAGGCAGTAGGCCTAAAAACACCTTTTTGTTGGCTCAGACAACCCCTGAAAAAGCCGATTAGAGGTGAAGCATGTAAATCTTTGAATGGTCAGTTCTAGAGAAGATTTTTGTTAAGCCCGAGTCTGATAAAAAGCTGGGATTTAGAAAACTTATTTTGATAATCAAAATAATCTGCAAATAAAATTTGGGTCGAGATAATCAGATCTCCAAAAATAAATTGGAGGTCTGATTATCTCCATCCTGCGATGTGGAGATTTTTGTCCAAAAAATATTCTTGGAAGATAGAATTGTGTACATTCTTCCATAAATACTTGGGGTCTACCAAAGGGTTAGACCGCAAGGGCCTTCGCATACCCTCTAGCGGACACAGGGACGTGGCCGGATAGTGGATTGTGTCTCGTGGTCCAAAACGACTGCGAGGTAATCTAATGCAACTCAATTCAAGGATGAATTATGTCACTTCGTGTCAATACTAATGTTCCTGCGATCAATACCCACCGGAATTTGACAATCAATAATACTGAGCAAGCCAAATCAATGGAGCGCTTGTCTTCAGGCTTAAAGATCAACCGTGGTGCCGATGGTCCTGCATCCTTGGTGATCAGTGAGCGTTTACGAGCACAAACAGCTGGTCTGAAACAAGCGATTGATAACTCAGAAGCTGGTATCTCACTGGTACAAACAGCAGAAGCCGCATTGGATGAAGTCAGCTCTGCACTGATCAACGCACGACAGTTAGCAGTTCATGCAGCGAACGAAGCTGTAAACGATGAGTTCATGCTACGCGCTGATCAGCAAGAAATTGATAACATTCTGGCTACCGTCAATCGGATTGCTCAGAACACTCAATTTGGTAAGAAGAACTTGTTGGATGGTAGTAAGGGAGCCACGGGTGTTGTATCTGGAGCTAATTTGGAATTTGTTGGAGCTACACAAACAACCAAGAGTTCTGGTCCAACCGGATATGATGTCGCTATCACGCAAGCCTCACGCCGAGCTCAGGTGACCGGTAGTGTTGAACTCACTAACGAGATTATTGATCGTGGTGAGCAGATTACAATTACTGAGGGTTCCAAGACCGTCAACTTTTACTCTATCAAGGGTGAGACTGTCGAGAACAACCTGAATGCGCTCAATGCCGCAATTCAGGAAGCTGGTCTAAATGTAGATTTGATTCGCCCTGATGAAAAATCCACAAATGCTAACTCACCACAGATCATCAGCCTGCGCCATCAGGATTTTGGAAGTGAACACTCATTCAAGGTAGCAAGCTCAACTGCAGGACTACTCTCTGCGAGAACGAACGTCTATGACACGATTGAGAATGGATTAGATGTACAAGGTGAGATCAATGGTGAGGAAGCGACTGGTGTGGGACAAATTTTGACAGGCAATACAGGAAATTCAAATACTGATGGCCTTGCCATTCGCTACACAGGTGAGGCGTTACCAGGTCAGGCAAATCCACCAGACTTGCCACAACCTGAAACAGCGATGAACCAGACCAGCCAAGCTGCAATGGGTAATTTCAGTCCGGTCAAAGCTGGAACAGTTTCACTATCGCAAAATGCTCTCATATTCCAGATCGGCTCAAATGCAGAGCAAACAACTTCACTGGCGCTACGCAATATGCGTACGAACAGCCTGGGTACTGGTGTCGAGACAGAGACTGGATTCCGATCTTTGGCAGAAATCGATGTGACCGGTCCAGTCAAGGCTCAAGACGCTATGCGAGTTTTGGATCGTGCCCTTGAAGAAGTTTCCTCAACACGCGGTGAGATTGGCGCCTTCCAGAAGAACAACCTAGAGAGCAATCTCAACTATCTGCGTATCGCCCATGAGAATGTGATGAGCTCCGAATCTGTCATTCGGGATGCGGATATGGCGGAAGAAATGACAGGCTTTACACGCAACCAGATCATGACCGATTCAGCAACCGCAATGCTGGCTCAGGCTAATTCACGAGCGCAGTCTGTCCTGCGACTCCTCCAGTAAAAACAGCTACTAACTGGTTAGGTTTTTCAGGAACCGTTCACAAGAGTGGTTTCGCATGAATCCATCCTGATTGCGGATTCAAGAACGTTCTTCAGGAAGATAGGGGTTAGTTATCTTCCTCAGTGACTTCAAGCTAGATAGCAAAGAGTCATCGAAAGCTTTTCGCCGAATGGACACAGGGACGTGTCCAGAGGATAAAACAAGCCTCATAGACAAAAATGAGGTCAGATTTTAAACCATAATTCAAGGATGAAATATGTCACTGCGAGTTAACACCAATGTTCCTGCGATCAACACCCATAGGAATTTGACCCTTAACAATACGGCTCAAGCCAAGTCAATGGAGCGATTGTCTTCTGGTCTGAAGATCAATCGGGGGGCTGATGGTCCAGCTTCTCTAGTGATCAGTGAGCGACTACGAGCTCAGACTGCTGGTTTGAAGCAAGCGATGGATAACTCAGAAGCGGGTATCTCACTGGTTCAAACTGCTGAGGCTGCGCTGGATGAAGTCAGTTCTGCGTTGATCAATGCTCGACAGTTGGCTGTACACGCAGCTAACGAAGCTGTGAATGATGAATTCATGCTGCGCGCTGATCAACAAGAGATCGACAACATCCTGTCCACAGTCAATCGCATCGCTCGAAACACCCAATTTGGATCTAAGACCCTTTTAGATGGCAGTAAAGGAGCCACTGGCGTTGTCTCTGGAACCAACTTGGAGTTTGTAGGAGCTACCCAGGAGACTAAAAGTTCTGGAGCTACTGGCTATGATGTAAAACTGACTCAGGCAGCTCGCCGCTCTCAAGTCACGGGTGTCGTAGAACTCACGAACGACATCATTGACCGAGGAGAACAGATCACAATCACCGAAGGCTCTAAGACGGTCAACTTCTATTCTATCAAAGGTGAAACCGTTGAGAACAATCTCAACGCCTTGAATGCAGCAATTAAAGATTCTGGTCTAAACATTGACCTGATTCGATCCGTTGAAAAAGAATCTAGTGCGAACTCTCCTCAATTGATCAGTCTGCGAAACAGAGATTTTGGTAGCGAGCATTCCTTCAAAGTTGCCAGTTCTACTCCAGGTCTGATCTCCAGTCGAAGCAATGTCTACGATACGATTGCAAACGGCTTGGACGTCGCTGGTGAACTCAACGGTGAGGAAGCAACAGGCAAGGGCCAGATTCTGGTTGGTAACAAGGGCAATGAAAATACAGATGGACTCTCCATTCGCTACACGGGTCTGTCTTTGCCAGGTGAATTGCCTCCACCTGATGTCCCCCCAGCGATGACTCCTCCCAGCCAGATGTCTGAGGCACGTTTGGGCAACTTAGGGAAAGTACAGGCTGGAACTGTAACCTTGTCACAGAACTCATTGGTCTTCCAGATTGGTTCTAACGCAGAGCAGACGACCTCATTAGCCTTGCGCAATATGCGTACAGATAGCCTAGGAACTGGTGTGGACAATGAGAGTGATTTTCAATCTCTAGCAAATATCGATGTGACCGATGCCCTGAAGGCCCAGGATTCAATGCGGGTGTTGGATCGAGCTTTGGAGGAAGTATCTTCAACGCGAGGAGAGATTGGAGCTTTCCAGAAAAACAATTTGGAGAGCAACCTGAACTATTTGCGCATCGCGCATGAGAATGTGTTGAGTTCGGAGTCGGTGATTCGAGATGCAGACATGGCCGAAGAGATGACGACCTTCACACGCAACCAGATCCTGACTGACTCAGCAACAGCGATGCTGGCGCAGGCTAATTCCAGAGCACAGTCTGTCCTTCGGCTTCTCCAGTAAAAGCTAGCTTTTTAACTGGTTGGGTTTTTCAGAAACTGTTCTTCACCAGAGCGGTTTCGCATGAATCCATCCTGATAAGTGTAGAGGGATCAGATTGTTTGTTCTTTGAAAATTTGAATTGCTGAGAGGTTCTGATTTGGCAGATTTTTGCTGTAAGAATTCAATTTCTGTGAGCATTTGAATTCAAGAGCCAAAATCCAATTCAAGACTCTGAGTTGGTAACAAAATTTAGATAACTAAAGTTTTTATAGTTATCAATTTTTAGTTCCATAGTTTTTTGAAAACTTTGAGCACAGTTGGAGTTTCTCAGTCAATTCAAAATTCGATTTTTAGAGGTGGGTCTTCTCAAAAAAATCTACAAAACTGAGACCTCCATCAAAAGATAGGAGCCATGTTTTTACCAAGAAACATGGGAATAGGCCACCAATTTTTTTCTGGGAATACGGTATGGGAACGTCCCGTTTCTCGGCAAAGAATGTGAGAGAATAACAAATTGCTCCTGCAAGATTCAATTTCTGTGAGCATTTGAATTCAAGAGCCAAAATCCAATTCAGGACTCTGAGTTGGTAACAAAATTTAGATAACTAAAGTTTTTATAGTTATCAATTTTTAGTTCCATAGTTTTTTGAAAACTTTGATCACAGTTGGAGTTTCTCAGTCAATCCAAATTTTGATTTTAGGAGTAGGCTTTTTCAGAGAAGCCTACAAAACCGATGTCCCCATCAATAGATGGGAACCAATTTGTTGCAAAGCAATGCGGAAATGGGCCACCGAGCGTTTTCCAGGAATACGGTATGGGAGTATTCTGTTTTGTGGCAAGCCCTGCGAGGGAACGACACAGGGAGGTGACGATTCCTGTAACTCTCAGTCTCCGAAAGGATTCTGAATAGTTCCTTATTTCAAGGAGGAAGTATGTCCTTACGTGTAAACACTAATGTTTCTGCTATCAATACACATCGCAATCTGACTATCAATAACACAGAGCAGTCCAAGTCGATGGAGCGCTTATCGTCTGGGATGAAGATTAACCGAGGAGCAGATGGACCAGCTTCTTTGGTGATCAGCGAGCGTTTGCGGTCTCAAACAGCTGGTTTGAAGCAAGCGATCGACAACTCTGAGGCTGGAATTTCCTTAGTTCAAACGGCAGAAGCTGCATTGGATGAGGTGAGTTCAGCGCTGATCACTGCTCGGCAGTTGGCGGTTCACGCTGCCAACGAGGCGGTCAATGATGATGTAATGCTTCGTGCCGATCAGCAGGAGATTGATAATATCATCGCGACTGTCAACCGCATCGCTCAAAACACTCAGTATGGCACCAAAACGTTGTTGGACGGTAGTAAGGGGGCCACGGGTGTTGTCTCCGGAGCCAACTTGGAGTTCGTCGGAGCTACTCAAGACACTCAGAGTTCCGGTGCAACCGGCTACGAGGTAAGCCTTACTCAGGCAGCTCGTCGGGCTCAGATGGCAGGGACCGTCGAATTGACGAACGACATTATTGATCGTGGGGAGCAGCTGACCATCACGGAGGGTTCCAAGACTGTTAACTTCAAGACGATTCAAGGTGAGACTGTTGAGAACAATCTCAATGCTTTGAATGCTGCGATCAAGGAAGCCGGTCTAAATGTCGAACTGATGCGTGCTCCTGAGAGCGAGACGAGCGCGAATGCTCCTCAGATCATTAGCTTGCGTCACAAAGAATTTGGAAGTGAACACTCCTTCAAAGTCTCAAGTACTACTCAGGGACTTCTTTCTTCCAAAGGTGATGTGTACGACACCATTGCCAATGGATTAGATGTCGCGGGTGAGATCAATGGTGAGGAAGCAACCGGAAAAGGTCAGGTACTGACTGGCAATGTTGGAAACGCCAATACGGACGGTTTGGCTATTCGATACACCGGTGAGGCACTGCCTAGTCAACCAAATCCACCAGATGTACCAGAATCTCTTGAGCCTGCAGTTCAGCTTGCAGAGAGAGATTTGGGTGATCTGACTCCAATCAATGCCGGAACCGTTACGCTGGCACAGAACTCTTTGGTCTTCCAAATTGGTTCAAACGCTGAGCAAACATCCTCGTTAGCGCTACGTAACATGCGTACTAACAGCTTGGGGACTGGTGTGGAGAATGTCAGTGGCTTCCAGTCTCTGGCAGATATCGACGTGACCAACGCTATTCAAGCTCAGGATAGCATGCGTGTGTTAGATCGGGCTCTGGAAGAGGTGTCCTCAACCCGTGGTGAGATTGGGGCCTTCCAGAAGAATAATCTGGAGAGCAACCTGAACTACTTGCGAATCGCTCACGAGAACGTGATGAGTTCAGAGTCTGTGATCCGCGATGCAGATATGGCTGAGGAGATGACCAAGTTCACTCGTAATCAGATCATGGTTGAGTCTTCAACAGCAATGTTGGCTCAGGCAAATTCACGATCTCAGTCTGTTCTACGCTTACTGAACGGCTAATTTTAAGTGTTCATGTGGAGAATCTAACGGCTTCTCCACCGAACTACTTCTAGAAAGAAGTAGGCTTCTTGTAGTTTTTTGTTCTTCGATATCGAGAGTTTACCGAGACTGAGTGATTGGCTTGAAAGAGCTCAATCATAGTCTGGTTGCTCATCAATAAAGATAATCTTCATTATTTAAATTTTCCTAAAAACTAGGAATCGCATTCCAGTTTTCAGAAAAAGACTCTTCCGACTAGGAAAAAAGGATTTTTCAAACCGGTTCGTGAATTGAGAAACCAAGAAGGTTTTTTCCACGACTGGATCATCATGTTTCACCCCACGTGAGGCAACTCGGGAGTACGACACAGGGACGTGAAGTAGCCCAAAACCTGGACAGATAAGTCCAAAATTTTCAAGGATGAAAAAATGTCATTACGAGTCAACACCAACGTTTCTGCAATCAATTCGCATCGGAATTTGATTACGAACAATATGGAACAGTCCAAATCGATGGAACGCTTGTCATCAGGTCTGAAGATCAACCGTGGAGCAGACGGCCCTGCCTCCCTCGTGATCAGCGAACGCTTGCGATCTCAAACAGCCGGTTTGAAGCAAGCGATCGACAACTCTGAAGCTGGCATTTCTCTCGTTCAAACAGCAGAGGCTGCGCTGAATGAGGTAAGTTCTGCTTTGATTACTGCTCGGCAATTAGCAGTTCATGCCGCGAACGAAGCTGTCAACGATGATGTGATGTTGCGTGCAGATCAACAGGAAATTGACAATATCTTAGCCACCGTCAATCGAATCGCTCAGAATACCCAGTATGGTTCCAAAACGCTGCTAGATGGCAGTAAGGGAGCTACCGGTGTGGTTTCTGGAGCAAACCTAGAGTTTGTCGGTGCTACGCAAGAGACCAAAAGCTCAGGCGCGACTGGCTACGAAGTTAGTATGACCCAGGCATCACGCCGAGCTCAAGTCACTGGAACAACTGCCCTAACCAATGAAATCATTGATCGTGGAGAGCAAATTACGATCACAGAAGGTTCCAAGACGGTGAATTTCCGAACCATCAAAGGAGAAACTGTCGAAAACAATATGAACGCCTTGAACGCGGCGATCAAGGAAGCTGGACTGAACATTGACATGATCCGGTCCCCAGAAGATGAGACAGGTGCAAACGAGGGGCAGATCATCAGTTTGCGCCACAAGGAATTTGGTAGTGACTACTCTTTCAAGGTAGCCAGTTCCACAGCTGGATTGGTTTCTGCTCAAGGCAACGTCTACGACACAGTTTCCAATGGGCTGGATGTAGCCGGTGAAATCAGTGGGGAAGAGGCAACAGGCAAAGGCCAGATTCTAACGGGTAACGTTGGTAATGAGAATACCGACGGTTTAGCGATTCGCTACACAGGTGATGCACTACCAGGCCAGCCAAGTCCTCCAGACATTCCACCAATCATGACTCCTCCAATGCAACTTAGTGAGGCGTCATTGGGAGATCTTGCCCCGACCAAAGCAGGTACGGTTACCCTGGCTCAGAATTCTCTAATTTTCCAGATTGGTTCGAATGCAGAGCAGACTACTTCATTGGCTCTGCGTAACATGCGCACAAACAGCCTAGGAACTGGCGTTGATACGGAGAGTGGCTTTCAGTCGTTGGCAGATATCGACGTGACTGCGCCTGTGAAAGCACAAGACAGCATGCGGTTGTTGGATCGGGCTTTGGAAGAGGTCTCTTCGACTCGGGCAGAGATTGGCGCCTTCCAGAAGAACAATCTGGAAAGCAACCTGAACTACTTACGGATTGCCCACGAGAACGTGATGAGTTCAGAGTCTGTGATCCGTGATGCCGATATGGCAGAAGAAATGACCAAGTTCACTCGTAACCAGATCATGGTCCAGTCCTCTACAGCGATGTTGGCTCAAGCAAATGCAAGGTCTCAGTCAGTACTGAGCCTGCTCAGCTAAGTCAGAAGGTAAGAAGAGGCGATCCTTTGAAAATTACCTTAGAGGGTCGCTTTAATTTAGATAATGAAAATTAACTAGATTGATAAATTTCGTTGATTCTAACACTGAATTATACGGCTTCCTGCCGTCATACCTCCAAGGCCAGAGGGCAGGCCCACTAGCAAAAATCCCCCCAAGTCAACATCATGGTCTAGAATCTTGGATGGAACGCTAATTCCATGCAAAAGGATGAAAGATGTCTCTACGAGTCAATACAAATATGGCTGCGGTCAACACGCACCGCAACTTGGTAGTCAACAATGGCAAGCAAGCTGAGGCGATGGAACATCTATCGTCAGGCTTGAAGGTCAACCGAGGAGCCGATGGCCCAGCTTCCCTAGTGATCAGTGAGCGCTTGCGAGCACAGACCGCGGGCTTAAAACAGGCCATTGATAATTCTGAAGCCGGAATTTCGCTGGTACAAACGGCAGAGGCGGCTTTGGATGAAGTCAGCTCTGCTCTGATCACAGCCCGGCAGTTGGCCGTTCATGCTGCCAACGAAGCAGTGAATGATGAGGTGATGCTGCAGGCAGATCAGAAGGAGATCAACAACATCCTGGCTACCATCAACCGGGTGGTTCAAAGCCGACAGTTTGGCATGAAGGTGCTGTTGGATGGTAGCAAAGGTGCAACCGGGGTGACTTCTGGAGCTAACCTGGAATTTGTGGGAGCAACTCAAGCTACGCAAAGTTCTGGTGCTTCTGGTTACGAAGTCGTTCTCAACCAGGCGGCGCGTCGAGCCCAGATGGCTGGAATGGTTGCTCTGGATAATGAGATCATTGATCGTGGCGAGCAACTGACCATTACCGAGGGTTCGAAAACGGTCAACTTCAGGACGATCAAAGGTGAGACGGTTGAAAACAACTTGAATGCTCTGAACGCAGCAATCCAAGAAGCAGGTTTGAATGTGGAGTTGATGCGAACTCCCGAAGATGAGACGGAAGCAAATGCTCCTCAGATCATTAGCCTTCGTCACAAGGAATTTGGCAGCCAGCACAGCTTCAAGGTTTCCAGTACAACACAAGGGATCCTGTCCACCAAGAGTGACGTGTATGATACGATCGCCAACGGTTTGGACGTTGCCGGGGAGATCAATGGAGAGGAAGCAACGGGTGTTGGGCAGGTCCTGACTGGGAATACTGGCAATGCCAGCACCGATGGCTTGGCAGTGCGATACTCAGGTTTGGCCTTGCCAGGGCAACCAGATCCTGCAGATATTCCAGACTCTCTTGATCCACCGATGCAACTCTCTGAGACTGCGCTGGGCAACCTGTCAGGAGTCAGCGCAGGGAACGTCACGCTTGCTCAAAACTCCTTAGTTTTTCAGATTGGTTCTAACCCGTCACAGACCACTTCGCTGGCCTTGCGCAACATGCGCACAGACAATCTCGGCACTGGAGTTGAGAATGTAAGTGACTTCGGCTCTTTGTCTGAGGTAGATGTCACCAACCCGGTCAAGGCCCAGGATTCGATGAGAGTCCTGGATCGGGCTTTGGAAGAAGTCTCTTCCACTCGTGCTGAAATCGGGGCCTTTCAGAAGAACAATCTGGAGAGCAACCTGAACTATCTGCGCACTGCTCACGAGAATGTGATGAGTTCAGAATCTGTAATCCGAGATGCAGACATGGCCGAGGCAATGACAAAGTTCACGCGGGACCAGATCATGGTTGAGTCTTCTACTGCGATGCTTGCTCAGGCAAATGCCCGTGCGGAGTCAGTTGTTCAACTGCTGAGTTGAGTTCTTCTACGGCTCTAATACCTTTGTTTTTGATCGTAGTAAAGGCCAGCCAACGCTAGCTGCGGTCAGGCAAATCCAGCCTGTGATTCCACCAAAATAATCTTGCATTCTCCACGTCAGCAGCCTATTATTTTCGGCTTTTGGAGGGATGGGTGAGTGGTTTAAACCGGCGGTCTTGAAAACCGTTAAGCGAGAGCTTCGGGGGTTCGAATCCCTCTCCCTCCGCCAAGCGGTTCTGCTCCGGAGGAGTGGGTGAGTGGCTGAAACCAGCACATTGCTAATGTGCCGTATGGGTAACTGTACCGAGGGTTCGAATCCCTCCTCCTCCGCCACACCTCTTGGCCCTCACTGCACGCACCTATAGCTCAGCTGGATAGAGCGTCTGATTGCGGTTCAGAAGGTCTCAGGTTCGAATCCTGATAGGTGCGCCAGTAAAATCAGTTACTTACGGAATTTCTCTCTCTCAAAAACTATTTCGTAGCAAAAAAGTTGTAATTGCTACGCAAATCTCCTCCTGAATCTAAGCAGATATCCTGATTTTCTAATGTAGGATTGCTGAATCCTGACCCCAATTGTTACGCCCAGTCAAAGAGTTGATCACAGTCTGCTTGTGAACTAATTCATCAGCTTTCACGCACATACTGTTGAAATTCTAATTTTTAATTGACTGCTTAGAACTATCATCAGGAAATCTGAATGAGCCAAGAAGAACTCGTCTATTTAAACAGACAACTGATTCCTGCCAATCAGGCCAGCATCGCTATTTACGATGCAGCAGTTGTATTGGGGGCGACCCTAACGGATATGGAAAGAACATTTAACCATCAAATCTTTCAACTGGATCAACATATCGAAAGATTTTACCGATCCTGCAAATTTGCGAGGATTGAACCTGCTGAATCAAAATCGGAAACCCAAAATATTATTGAACAGTTGGTCAAGCATAACTCACAGTTTCTAAGACCAGGTCAGGAACTTGGGTGTATTCAATTTATTTCCCCAGGCGAATTTAAAGCATATGCTGGTGCTGCAGGCCAGAATAAGGGAATGAAACCCACTTTTTGTATTCATACCTTCCCCCTACCTTTTTCCATTTGGCGTCATTTTTACACCGAAGGTGCACATGTCGTAACTCCATCCATTCGGCATGTTCCACCAGAATGTATTGACCCAAAGATCAAATGCAGAAGTAGGATGCACTGGTGGTTAGCAGATAAAGAAACTCACCTGGTCGATCCTAAAGCAATTTCTCTCTGCTTGGATCTGCAAGGAAACGTTGCAGAAACCAGTGGCTCTAATTTTTTGATGTATAAAGCAGGAACGATCTGGAGTCCTACCTCAAGAAATATTCTGCCGGGAGTTAGCAGCCAATTCCTAAGGCAACTGGCGGCAGAACTTGATATCAACTGGATAGAGAAGGATTTTCAGGTTTATGACGTGATCAACGCAGAAGAAGCCTTTTTGGCAAGTACTCCTTATTGCGTGGCTCCAGTCACGAAGATCAATGGTCTGCCAATCAGTAATGGTGAGATCGGACCTGTATTTAAAGCCTTGATCCAGCTATGGGGAAAAAGGGTAGAGTTGGATCTCGAGGAACAGATTCTGAAGCCCTTTTGAAGCAAGCCAAATAGTTGCTGACTGTCATACCTGCCTAGTATCTACTTCCAAGACCTACTTGCTCAGAATTCTTCTGTATGAATGGTTACCAACACCGTTGATACTGTTCTCAGTGGGCATCATCTGCGTTATTGCTGAAACTGCTGAAGCTAAGCCATGAGACAGTTTTGCTAGTGATCAGCAGGTGTTCAAAGCTCAAACAATCCGATGTGACTTTACAACGGGCGTGGGTGCGAATTGGGATGGAGCAGAACCACAACCTGAGGCAGACGGATCACGGCTAATTCAACTAAGCGATGTTGTCCTCACCACAAGTGCAGTGGTGTGTCAACTGCTGAAGCAAAGGTTGAGGTGAGTGGACAGTGGGTGCATCGAGTTGACATGATTAGTTCGGCCTATTAACAAGGGAATTCTTTTTGGAGGGGAGAGAACCTAAGCGCTGTTTAGTTAATAGATGAATAAACTCAGAGAAATTTCGAACATCCATTAAATTTATTGTAGAACAGCGTTTCTTAATGCGGTGTAGCCATGAAGAGTCTGCAACAATTACAGCCTGGAGGGTCAACGTCTTTGCTTCATGGAACAAAGCTGCCTGAATCAATCGTTCGTAGGTTTTCAGGCGTCTGTGCCATAGCCAATGACGAACAAGCCTTTCAATTGCTTAAGATCCCTTTGGCTGTCTGGATGGGTCTGCAGTCACAGACAAAGACGAGAACCTTGCCAGAAGTTTAATCAAAGGCTACCAAGATCCAACATTTAGAATTTTGCAACAAAAATGTACAACTGGTCAACCTCTGTTAAGTAGCAATCTTTGGTCGTGGATGGGATCACGGATAACTAATCATATACCACATCGAGCCACTGGGAAACTTTTCTTGAGTACACGACGAATATTCTGCCCACAGCTTCAAGTCCAAGCAATTCAAGATATGGATTTCAAGCCTTCTCTATAAGGTCGAGATCCCTACCCATATGAAATATCTGAAATGATCGTCAACAAGCTTGGCAACGATAACCTTGCACACCCCAATTCTTACCTAAGTGGATAAAGTCTAAATGAGGGTATTGGGCGTTGGAGCTTAAGGGTTGTTTAGCTTATGGATGAGCAGTTTCAAAGAGACTTGCAACATCGTTTTTGATTTACTGTAGCAAAGCGTTTTACGATGGAGCCTGGCCAGATAATGCCTGAGTCGGCAGTTGAGTGATTCGATTTGTGTGGTGAAGGTCTTTCCGGCGTAATGCTTGGCCTGTGGAATGAAATTCTCGTAGACCTTCAGCAAGTCCGTGCCATAGCCCATCGTCGGAAGGTGCCTGATCTGCTGCCAGAGGGCTCTACCAGTTTTGATCGTTCTTCTTCCACAGACAAAGCCGAGGACTTTGCCAAAGATGGAGTCTACCGCCAGCCAGAGCCAACATTGGGACTTTTTTTAGTGATGAAAGAGCAGGCTTCGGTCTGTGGTAGGCTTGCTGGGAGTGCTTGGGCAGCTTGCACCAACCAGCGAGAGAGAGTCTTGTGATGGATCCTGAGAACCCGGCCGATAGCTCG
>JAQWOT010000106.1 GCA_029245725.1 SAR324 cluster bacterium
GGTTAGAGTCCGTTAAATCTATCAGCACTGGAGGCTACCACACCTGTGCAGTTCTTGATGACGGATCCGCTAGGTGTTGGGGATATAATGGTCTTGGACAATTGGGGGATGGAACTACCATCCCACGCAACTCTCCCGTTGCCGTCAGCGGGTTAGGGTCTGTTAAAACCATAAGTGCTGGAAAGAATTACACCTGCGCAGTCCTCGACAACAGTTCCGCTAGGTGTTGGGGGTCTAATTCCAATGGACAATTGGGGGATGGAACTACCACCACACGCACCGTTCCCTTTGCCGTCAGTGGGTTGGGATCGGTTAACTCCATCAGTGCTGGAGGAACTCACACTTGCGCACTACTGAACGACAAAACCGCAAAATGTTGGGGATCTAATCTCAATGGACAACTGGGGAATGGAAGCCTTGGAACCGACAATGCCACCCCAGATAACGTTCTAAATCTCAGCAATGTTCGGTTGCCCTGAGCGCTAAATTTTTGATTTTGTGGATGGATCGTTCATGCGTTTGTGGGTGAGGGTTTTTGGATCATAGCGATCCAAGAGGTTCAATTTTTCCGCAGAAAGTCCTGAAAACTTCCGAAAAACCTCTCCATGTCCCCCATCCTGCGAAGGCTCATCCGAAAGCAATTCTCCAGTGGGGGTCTCATCGCCCGCACCAGGATGCCCTGCTCTTTGAGGTAGTTGACTGCTGCTGAGGCTCCTCCCTTGGGTTCCACTAGGAGAAAGTTGGCCTCTGCTGGATACAACTTCACTCCCTCTTCCCGCAAGAAACTCTCCAATTGAGGTTTGACCTCTTGCATCAAGTGATTGACCAACTCCTGCCAAGGCTTCTGGTCCGCGAGCAGAGCTTGCGCAGCAACTACTGCGGCCATATTGACGTCATAGGGCCCGCGAATCTTCAGCAATTCATTGATGAACTCTTCCCGAGCCACCACGTAACCTAGTCGCAAGGAGGGGATTGCAAAGGCCTTCGAGAAGGTCCGGATCACAACCAGATTGCTGTACCTTTCCAGGAGTGAGAGGCAGGTCTTGCCTGTGAATTCGTAGTAGGCCTCATCGACCAACACGGCACAGTCAGGAAATTCTCGCAGTAAAGCTTCGACCTGGTTCAAAGGAGCAGAGGTGCCAGTGGGGTTGTTCGGATTGATCACCACGATGATCCGGGTCTGTGCGTTGACTGCCTGTCGAATTTTTTCATAAGGGAAGGCAAAGTCGTCTGGATAGGACACCTCAATAAAATCCGCGCCAATCGTTCCCACCGTCTGCTTGAACATCGTGAACCCGGGCATCGCCATCACCAGGTTGGTTCCCGGGTCCAACAAGCAGCGCAAGACCACGTCAATTCCCTGATCAGATCCATTGGTCACCAGTAATTGTTCAGGGGGCACACCCACGTATTTCCCAAGCTGCTCCGTGAAGGAACCATAATGGGGGTAGACATGGAGTGGGCCGTCAACTAGGTACTGCTGAAGGGCCTTGCGCACGGATGGAGGAGGTGGTTCAGGAGATTCATTGAAGTCCATCAGCAGGTATTCATCAGGATTGCGACCTTCCAAGGGAGGTTTATAGGTTCCCAGGGCAGAGATGGGAGGACGGATGCGCATTTAGATATCCTTCAAAAAATTGGGCCGGTTTGTGCTTGCGAAGAGAGACATCCTAGCATAAATTATTGAATTCCCAAGCTACTGAAAATTCTTCTCTTCCCGCTCCAACTGAACGTGAAACTCCATCGTTTTTTCCTGCTGTTTGCCTGCTTCCACTTTCTATCCGTACCTGGATTGATGGCCTACCAACCAGACTGGAAAGACGTCGTGGATCAGTTCCAGGACAAGATCAAGTGGGAGCGCGCCAGTTACGAAGCTGAGGTTCAGGTTTTTGATCCCTTTCGGCAATTGGAGGATGGGACACCACTGGAGATCCCCCATCTAGCTTACAAACAGTTGGTGCACTGGAAAAACGACGAGTACCTGACTGTAGAGACCATGAACTTAGAAGGGGTGATGCTGCACTACTTCTACGAGGTTGAAGGAACTCGGATCAACGAACACATTGCGAAAAATCGGCGCTTTGAGTGGATGGACCTGAGGCCCTACTACATTTTCTTCTTCAGCCACGATCTGGAGCATTTTCGGGCAGCGCTCAAGGAGTTGGAGATTCCTGCCAACACCCACACGATGTACCTCGCTCCCGATGGAAACGTCTACCACCGCTTTGGGCATCCAGAGCATGGGCCACATCTGTTGATGAATACTGCTGCCAACCGAATTGAGTCTATCAATTTCCCTATCAATGTTCCTGACGGTTCCACCCAGTTACTAAGCATCCGCTTCAAAAATTTTAAAGTGGTGGGCTATCGCAGCAAAAAGATCAAGTATCCAACGGTCACTGAATTCTACTTGGCAGATCGGCTTTTTCAGCGTAGGAACATCAAAAAGCTGAAAGAACTCTCCAGGCTACCCTGGCGGCGTTTAAAACAATTGGCGGAAGACTACCGACCCAAACTTTATGGCTCGATGAACCTAAACTATCGCAACTGACCATGAAAAAAATTTTTGGACTTTTTAGCTTCTGCATTCTGGGATTTTCTTCACTGAGCGCAGCCCCTTTGATCGTTGATGGCATCTACCTGATCGTCAACCAACAGGTGTTTACCTTCAGTGAGGCAGAAGAAGCCCGAAACGCCTTGCGCCAACAAATCCTGCAGGAAGGTCAAACACTAGACGAAGCAGAGATTGTCCAGCGTGTGGAGCAACGACTGATCGCAGAGTTGCTACTGCGTTCAAGGGCAAAAACACTAAAGATTGATGCCTCTGCCGATGAGGTTCAGGAACGGATCGGCCTGTTGCGGGAACAAAACCCTCAACTGAGGACAGTCAATGACAAGATTCTACAGGATCAAATTGCGGATGATTTCCGACGCCAACGATTACTTGCTCGTGAGGTGGACGCCAAGGTGCGGGTTGGCGAAGAAGAGATTGCCAAGCTTTGCAAGGTGCAAACGGTAGAATTGCGGGAGATTGAACTAGTACAGATTCTGCTCCGAGGTGAGGAAATTCCAGAAAGAATTAAGATCATCCAGGAGCAATTTGAAAAGGGGATGGCTTTCAAGGAGATGGCCAAGGCTCTGTCTGACGATCCTGCTGCCGAGAGAAACGGCGGAAGGCTGGGTCAGTTCCGCAAAGGAGAATTATTGCCAGCGATTGAGAAGGTGGCGTTCCAGCTAGAAGTTGGCCAATTGAGTGATCCACTAGAGACTGAATTTGGAACACACCTGCTGATGGTTCAATCAGAGGTGCTACCCGATGCGTTGAAATGCAACGCCTTGAACGAATCACAGCGCAAGCAGTTCGAAGAACAAGCCTTTCAGCAAGTTCGACAACAGGCGGTTGAAAAATACATTGCCGAGCTACGTGAGAAAGCGCAGATCACTGTGAATCCTTTTCCCAAGGGTTGGAATGGCTGATGTTCTTAACACCGATTACGCCGAAGGACTCGTCTTGCCAATGGAGGATGAGTCAAAGATTCGTCAGGATTGGTTGGAGACCTTTCGCTACGAGGGACCACGACAGCGAGTCTGCTATGAACTAAAGGAATTTGCAGCTGTCTGCCCTTTTTCTGGCCTACCGGACACTGGGATTGTGTGGGTGGAATACATCCCTAAAACAAAACTCGTTGAGCTGAAATCGCTGAAATACTACTTCATCAGCTTTCGCAACGTAGGGATCTTTCAGGAAGCAGTGACTGCCAGAATTTTTGAGGATCTTTGGAAGTTGCTGGATCCGGAGTGGCTGCAGATCAGAACGAACTACGCCACTCGCGGAGGAATTGACACAACCTGTACTGTCGATTCAAAGGATCAGGATTCAGCTTGAAATGGATTAGAGCTTGGCACTGAGTTCCTTGATTTCTTGGTTGAGGATTTGGTCGTTTTCGCTGTAGTCCATTGGTGCTTCCACTAGATGAACTCCACCTGCCTGATAGCATTGCTCCAATAGTGGAGCCAACGCCTCGGCACTTGCCACCCGGTGTCCATGGGCACCATAACTCTCTGCATACTTGACGAAATCTGGATTGCCGAAGTCCAGGCCCCAATTTGGGAAGCCCATGTTCGATTGCTTCCACTTGATCATCCCGTAAGCATTATCCCTCAGAATTAGGACAATCAGATTCAGCTTCAAGCGAACTGCTGTTTCCATCTCAGCAGAGTTCATGAGGAATCCTCCATCCCCACAAATCGCCATCACTCTTCTTTCAGGAAAGACAATCTGTGCTGCCAACGCGGATGGCAAGCCGGCTCCCATCGTCGCCAAAGCGTTATCAAGCAATACCGTATTTGGCAGGTGCGCTCGGTAGTTGCGAGCAAACCAGATTTTGTAGACTCCGTTATCCAAAGCAATAATCCCATCATCGGGCATCACCTTGCGAATATCAGCAACTAGACGCTGCGGGTAGATCGGGAAGCGTGGATCAACGGCTCCTTCCAACAAATGAGCCTCAACTCTTTCTCGAATTTGTAGGAAGTAGTTGAAGTCCCAGTGCTCCTGTGCAGTCAAGGCTTGCTTGATCTGCCAGACGCTATTAGCAATATCCCCCACTACCTCCACTTGAGGGAAGTAAACAGGATCCACTTCCGCCGTTCGGAAGTTGACATGAATGACCGTGCGGCCATCGTCAACGTGCATGAAGAAAGGTGGCTTCTCCACCACATCATGCCCCACATTGAGAATCAGGTCAGAATGCGCAATCGCTCGATGCAGGAAATCACCATCTGAGAGCGCAGCGTTCCCCAAAAAGAGCGGGTCTCGTTCATCCAGAACACCTTTGCCCATCTGTGTGCTGAAGAAGGGAATTTGAAACTCATCAACAAAATCACGGAGCATTTTAGCAGTTTGCTTGCGGTTCGCCCCAGCACCGATCAACAGAAGTGGGTGTTTGGCCTTCTGTAGCGCTTCTACGGCTTGGTGAATTGATTTCTGCTCAGCAATCGGTCTGCGGACGTGTCTTTTGGGTAAAAGATCTGCATCTGTCTCATCTCGGGCGATGTCTTCTGGGAGCTCAAGGTGAGTTGCTCCAGGACGTTCTTCCTCTGCTAGACGAAAGGCCTCATGAACACGTGAAGGGATATTATCTCCTCCGACAATCTGCTGAGTGTACTTCGTCAGAGGCTTCATCATCTCAACTACGTCGACGATCTGAAACTTTCCCTGTTTACTGGTCTTGATTGGCTTCTGGCCCGTGATCATAAGCATGGGCAGCGCACCCAATTGGCCATACGCAGCCGCAGTCACAAAATTAGTTGCACCTGGACCAAGGGTTGACAGACATACGCCAGCTCTTCCAGTCAAGCGGCCATAGGTGGCTGCCATGAATCCAGCAGCCTGTTCATGCCGCGTAAGGATCAAACGAATTTTGGAGTTCCTCAAGGAGTCCAGGAAATCCAGGTTTTCCTCTCCAGGAATCCCGAAAATATATTCCACACCCTCTGCTTCAAGAGCCTTGACGAATAAATCAGATGCTTTCATAGTGACTATCCTGTAACATTCAACGTTAAATCAGCCAGCTTTAGCATGGCAATTGCGCTAACTTAAGGGATGGGCAAAGAAAGTAAAGTTTTTACCAGAGTTTACCAACCTTGATCTAATAAAAGAACTTTCATGAGCGAAGCAGAAAACGATGGGAAACAGGGCGTCTATGTCTACGCCAATTTGATCGATACGAACAAGGACGGAAAGATTGATATGATCTCTTTCGTAGACCCGAATGGTAGAGCGGTCGCTTTGGCTGTTGATAATGATCACACTGGCTTGGCCAACAACATCCATGTTTTTCAGGATGTTACTGGAGACGGTAAACTTGATGGGGAGGATGTTCGATTAATTCGCAAGCTAACCCATGAACTCTACCGGCGTACAGACTTGGTTGAAGGCCAACTGGAATTGTTTGTGGAAGAAGCGGCTTATGGCTAAGCCTTATAGCAACTGATCTTTGTCTTGTTCATTGTTCAGTGCCGTTGGCTGCGTGCTTAGGTTGGTATTGAACAGTTCCAGCATTGCTGATTTGAAGCGTTCGAATTCCTTGGCGGCTTGACTACCCGGCTTATCTGGAAATTCCAATGTGTAGATCGGAATTTTCCACTCATCCCCAAATCTCCCCAGACTCCCTGGAAAAGTCCGATAGTCACGGAAACGTGTCCCACTTTGCTCTGCAAAACTCTGTGCCTGAAACCAAGCACGTTTCCGGACGGCCAGTAATTCTTCATCACCTTCTCGCTTGTCCATGTAATCCAGATCTATGAAATCCAACGGAGAATGAAGGGAAATGATCTTATCCGGTTTGTATTTCAGGATTATGCTGACAAGAAATTGATTTTCTTTCTCCGAACCAGCTGTTTTACCTGGATTATAGCGTGGATTTTTTTGATATGACCATTTCCACTGTCTGTGAGCTAGGCTTGCCCAGTCTTTAGTTGGCAGATTGCGATTCAAATCTACCCCATTTGCATTTGTTCGTGATCTGGGTTGACTAAAAAATCCATCTGGATTGAGCAGTGGTATCAAAACAAGCCGCTGCCGAATCAATTCTTGGTTTGAACGCAGCAACTCCATGAAGCGGAAACAGTGGTAAGCCGTATCTTCATCAGAATGGACAGAACACATTAACAAAGTTGTGTGAGTAGAGCTTTCGTCCCCAAAAACTTTGTAGATTAGCGGTTGCCCTTTTTCTGAATGCCAAGTGGACTGCCAATCGTCCGGGTTGCATCGTAGATCCTTCCAGCCCAGTTTTTTGAACTCTTTATCTACTTTTGAACAGAACTGACTAATAGAAACATTTGTTCCTGCTGTAGTCTGTAAAGCTGGCCTGGCATAATCCAATGAAATCCAGCCAAACTTTCCTAACTCATATTCAATCTTGGCCCATTCCTCTTTTTCTTGAGTAACCTCAAACTGTTGACCCTCATACACTTTTCCGAGCTTTTTACCCCATACCCCATCACGCACATTCAGTCGATCAGCTGTAATAACAATTTGTTCTGATGCAAGGACTCCATTGAGGGCACTTGAGATCAAAAAAATGATCAAAAATTTTAGTGTTTTTTGCACAACAGCTTATCCGTTTTGCAGGTTATTCGTGCAAGGATCCAAAGAGAGGAGGGGCAGCACCTCGCCCAATAGATGAAAAGAACCAGTTATGACCCAGGGCATCATCCTAGTCTCTGAGGCCCATCGCAAGGCATTCTGGCTACTGTTCAACAATTTGAAAGAGTTTCTAGGCAGTTCAAGATATTGAAGAATTTCAACAGGATCTGCAGCTCTCGTGAAACTATATTGGACTAGTCCAACCTGTTGAGCATGTTGGGCAAGTTTCTGAAAAGAATCACGAGCTTCAACCGTCATCTTGTCTTTTGCAATTCCTAACAAGAGGCCGTAGCAGGAAATTTGCCACTCTGAGAGCGTGGTGATTAATGAATCAATGGCATCAACATTATGTGCCCCATCGAGAATCAATTCCGAAAAAACCTGTCCTGAACTTTTATTCTGCAGTTTGACGTTAAAATGCCGACTTTTGCGACCAATCAGAGGAAATTTTGAAGCTAATTCTAATCGTTCTTTTCTCTGATTTGGCGACTTGGCAGGTAGCAAAATTTCCAGAGCTGTTAGTGCCAGTTCTTTGGAAACATCTGAGATTTTAGCTTCTCTACAGGCTGCTAAGCGTTGCCCACTTTGATCAATCAGTTGATAATTTTTTCCCTCAATCCAATGGGTGGGTATCTCTTGCAAATAGGTTTGCTTCTCCAGCCATTCCTTAACTACCTTTGTTTGTAGAGACACCAAAAGTGGTACACCTTTTCGAGCAATACCAAGTTTTTCAGATGCAATTTTAAGGATGCTATCACCAAGAATATTTTGGTGATCCAGACCAATTCTTGTAAGAATTGCGAGTTCTTTCGGAGTTACATTGGTCGAGTCTGCCTGCCCTCCCAATCCAGTTTCTAAAACTACCCAATCACATTGAGCCCTTGCAAATACTTTAAGGGCAATTGCCGTTACTAGATCAAAGAAAGAAATCTGCGGGCATTGAGGATTTCTGGAGATTTCCAAAGTCCACGCTGCAACATCCACAAATTGTTGAATACCAGCACACTGACCATCAATTTGAATACGCTCTCGAAGATCAACCAAATGAGGGGAGGTGTAGCACCCAGTCCTGAAACCATCCTGTTTCAGTAGAGCGGCAAGAAGGAATGCGGTAGAGCCCTTGCCGTTGGTGCCTGCGATGTGGACAATTTTGGGAGAATTTTCTGGATTACCGAGTTGATTCAGCAGGAAGCGAACACCCTCCAGCTTAGTAAGATCTCTAGGCCGGGCAGAGCGCTCGTAGTTGGATTCGTCCTCCAATTGCTGGAGAATCTTACCGTAACGGGTGAGCAACCTTGATCACTCGATTTGTTTTCGACTAGTTTGAGGTTCTTCTTCCTTTAGGAATCTGAAAAATGGCTGATCAGAACTGAGTAACAAGGTTGTGTCCTCACGAAGAGAATGACGGTAAGCATCATGAGATCGTTGGAACTCAAAAAATTCAGAGTCTAATTGGTAAGCACTAGCGTAGATCTCAGTTGCGGACGCATCGGCTGTACCCTTCAATTCCTCTGCAATCTTATTTGCTTCTGCTAGAATCTTTATTCGGTCTCGATCAGCTGCTGAGCGAATTTCCAATGACCGCTCTTCGCCTTCCGAACGATACAATTTTGCCTGTCTTCTACGCTCTGCTTCCATGCGTCCATATACTGCCAAGCTGTTCGCCTCAGGTAAATCTGCTCGTTTGATTCTCACATCTGCGACCTCAATCCCAAAACTTTCAGCAGCCTTACGAGAGTTAGTAGTTATTGTCTCTCGGATATCTCTACGGTTACCGGACACAATTTCCACAAGAGTGTGCTTACCTAGTATCTCCCTTGTTTGAGAGTAAATGATATCGTCCAACCTTGATTGAGCACCAGCAAGACTGCGGACAGTCTCGTAGAACTTTAATGGGTCTGAGACTTTCCATTTTGAATATGCGTCCACAATCATTTCTTTCTTGTCTTCTGTGAAAACAGACCCTGGATCAGAATCATTTGATAACAGTCGGTTATCCACATAAAAAACTTTTGTAAGAAAAGGCATTTTGAATTTTAACCCAGGCTCCATGTGGACTGTAACCGGATCTCCCAAGCGAATTTCCACCGCAAATTGAGTTCGATCTACAATAAAGGTCGATAAATAAACAATACCAACAATGACTGCGCCGGCAATGAGGAGCAAATTAGTTGAAAATGATCTCATATTGATTCTCTCTGCTGATTGATATTAAGTTGAAAATTAAATTTCTTAATAATCATTTTCCAGATCTGCTCCCCGGCAGTCAAGCAAAAGCCGGAATTCTTTTTTTGTTTCTAGGCCTTTAGAGGATCCTCTGTAACCTCTAATTCCAGACTTTCTCCACAATACTTGCAGAAATCAGCATCCATATCATGTCCATCATGACCACAAGAGTGGCAAGACCTTGTCAACTTTTGGTCTTGCCTACGCTGCATGGCCGATAATTGTACCGTAACGATCCCTGTGGGTACAGCTAACATGCTATAGCTCAAGATCATCACAATAGCAGCGACGAATTGTCCAAATCCTGTCTGGGGGGCTATATCACCGTAGCCCACTGTTGAAAGGGTCACTATTGCCCAGTAGATACTGCGAGGAATACTCGTAAAACCAGCTTCCTCTCCCTCTACAACATACATCAAGGCGCCGAGGAAAGTCACAGCAATCAGGATGGAAAATAGAAAAGCCATGATTCGAGCCTGGCTAGCTTGCAGTGCCTTCAACAACATTGTCCATTCGCGCAGGTAGTCCAGAAACTCGAAAATACGTAAAATTCGAATGATTCTGAACACTCGAATGACCAGCAGGTATTGGAAACCTGGAAATAAAATACTGATCAACCCTGGGAGGACAGCGAGAAGATCAGTGAGGCCAAAAAAACTGAGTGCATAGCGCCAAGGACGTAGCGTAGCAACTAACCGCAGGACATATTCAATCGCAAAGACAATCGTGAATAACCATTCGAGACTATGCAGAAGCTCACCATACTCCATACGAACGGCTGCAATACTATCCAACATGACTGTGGCCACGCTAACCGTGATCAAGATCATCAGAATGATATCAAAGATTTTTCCGGCCCTCGTTTCAGCTTCAAAAATCAAGTTATGGAGGCTTGCACGCCAGGGTGTGGTAGGAACCGTTGAGACTTTTTTTCTGCTTCTCATCCTAAGCGGCCGTCAACTCACACGTTGGAGTGAAGAGTCTTTGGTAATATGAGTCTTGAGATAAACTCGGATCACCGTCAGAGCTGCAGGCGTGACCCCACTGATACGGCTTGCTTGTCCAAGGGTAGCCGGTTGATGCTTGATCAAAAGTTCTTGGACTTCTTTTGAGAGGCCAGGAATATTTTTCATATCCAATTCATTAGGGATCTGGATACGATCCATTTCTCGCATTTGTCGAAGTTCTTGTTCTTGGCGCTTCAAGTAACCTTCGTACTTGATCTGGATTTCGACCTGTTCACGAACTTCTTCTGGGAATTCCTCCCAGGCCACCTTACTAGTTATAAATGCTTGCTCAGAGAGCACTTGAATACCCTGGCCTGGTCGACGTATCAGTTCCGCTAAACTACTCGCCTGTTTTAACTCAGCCTGATTCATTTGTTTCAGTGCCTCCTGGGTTTCCTTAACCGGAGTGATTTTTGTCTGTTCTAAAGACTTCTTAAGAGCAAATATTTTACGTTGTTTATTCAGGAATTGCTTATAGCACTCATCAACTAATAGTCCGAGTTGATGCCCTTTCTCACACAGCCGAAGATCAGCATTATCCTCTCTCAAGTGGAGACGATATTCTGCTCTTGAGGTAAACATCCTATATGGTTCAGTTACTCCTTTAGTGATCAAATCATCAATCAAAACCCCCATGTAGGCTTCATCTCTTTGCAGTACAAAAGGCTCTTTCCTCTTGACTTTCAGTGCGGCATTCACCCCAGCCAAAAGACCTTGTGCAGCCGCCTCCTCGTAGCCAGTAGTCCCATTGATTTGACCAGCTAGAAAAAGGCCAGGTACTTTTTTCAGCTCAAGGGTAGCTCTAAGTTCTGTTGGTTGTACAAAATCATATTCGATCGCATAGCCCGCCTGTAGCATCTCAACATTTTCAAGCCCAGGAATTGTCCGATAGAATTCTTGCTGTACCTCTTCAGGAAGGCTTGTGGAGAGACCATTTGGATAGATTTCAAAATTATCTGATCTGACTCCGGTTGGTTCTAGAAAGACTTGATGTCTGTCTTTCTGAGCGAACTTGACAATCTTATCTTCAATTGACGGACAATATCTTGGCCCGATTCCCTTAATCGCTCCTCCGTAGAGGGCAGAGAGATGAAGATTATCTCTGATAATTTGATGGGTTGCTTCGTTGGTATAAACAATGTGGCAAGGTACTTGGGGTAAGGGTGTTCCTGTTCCCCAAAAGGAGAACTTCCGGATTGGATCATCTCCCAGCTGCTCTGGAATACCACCCCAGTTGATGGTCCTTTTATCCAAACGAGCTGGTGTGCCTGTCTTCAGGCGGCCCAATTCAAGTTGACAATCTGCCAACGCAAAAGACAGTTGCACGGAGGGTGGTTCATTGATTCTGCCAGCCTGGATCCTGTTTTCGCCTCGATGGATCAAACCATTCAGGAAAGTTCCTGTTGTGATGACAACAGAACCTGCCAGAAATTCTCCCACATTTGTACGAACCCCCTGAAGGATGCGATTCTCAATGACAAGTTCATGCACCATCGCTTCAACGATCCAGAGATTGGGCTCTTTCTTCAGGATCATCTGCATTAAACTTTTGTACTCATACATTTCTGATTGACAGCGAGTTCCACGAGTTGCTGGACCTCGTGAGCCGTTCAAAACTCGAAACTGAATTCCTGACTGGTCTGCAACTTTTCCCATCTCCCCACCAAGGGCATCAATTTCCTTGACCAGATGCCCTTTACCAATTCCGCCAATAGCTGGGTTACAAGACATTTGGGCAATCTTTTCAGGATCGATGGTCAACAGGATCGTCTTGCAGCCGAGCCTTGCCGAAGCTAGTGCTGCCTCACAGCCCGCGTGCCCACCACCAATCACAATGACTTCTGCGCTTTGTGAAGTAGACATAATTGTAGTCTCAGTGGGATTTCTACAAAAAAAATTAAATATTCTGAAAATTATCAGGATTTTTCAGGAAGATCCAGCCAAGTGAGCCTTAACTGGACACAGATGAAGTGAAGGAGTGTTAACTGCGGGATGTACTGTTCAGAACGGAACGTAGTTCATGGGATTGAACGTAGTTCAACTGCCTCAGAATCTGGCCTAATAATAGAGGAAACTTCTTCTGTAAAACGAGTGCTATTTGCAATTGTTCTTGGCTCAGAAGCCCCCTCTGGCAAAGTTGATCACCCAACTGTGAATATTGAGTGATCAGCAAAAGATCTGGATCAAAAACTCTCTTGGTTCTCTCCCAGAGGCTCAAGTGTGCCATCCGCAGTTTAAACAAAATTTTACCACGTAATGATGCATCAATCTTCTCAAGTTGTTGAATTGCTATAGCTGCAGTTTCCAGGTCACCCTCGCAAGCAACAGCTAGGAGGATTGGGACAACTTTTTTATGTGGACCGGTATGCATCGCTGACAGAATTGCCTTACGAAGGCTAGGCATGACTGGCTGTTTTGCAATGGCCAATAGTTCTCTGGTAAGCGATGTTTCTTTCTTAAGAAACAGTGCTACCGCTGCCACTTGTCTAACGTGAGAATTATCTGATTCACAAAGCAACTGTTGGAGAGCTGGCACACCCAATTCCAGAGTTTGAGGATCAATCGGTTGTTCTCCATCCAGAAACTGATTTTTCTTTCGCAATGACGAGTGCTGATGTTTAGTATCCCTCTCTCGTGGTGACTGATCAACGATTGCACGAAGTTCTTTGTAAGCTTCGGTGACAGCATGGAACTTAAGAGAATTCGCTGCTCCAAACCCTGAATCTGGGTGGTAACGCATGACAGCTTGTCGGTAGGCCTGTTTCAGTTCCTGAAGTGTGACATCAGGTCTGACACCAAGTTCTGCATAGGGGCTAAAAGTATGGTTCATTCAATTCCATTTAAGGAGGTTACTCCATGTGATCCTCATTTCTTAAATGGACCTGCTGCAAAGAGCATGCACTCCATGGAATTACCGTCACCATGACTTTAAGCAACCCCTTAGGTTACTAATTTCTATTATCAATTCATGAATAAAAATTTTTGAGAACCAACCTGATTCGGTTCCCTCAGGCTACTCTCTCTAAAGAGCTGGAAGGGTATCGGTAGGATTTTTTTCGAGCAGTTGCTGATCGTGAAAGTAACGAACAGTTGTATTTGCTGAGGCGTGCCGAGCGTATGCTTGAACCTTCTGGAGAGGCTCTCCCATTTCAAGTGCAAGTGTGATTGCGGTATGTCGAAGATAGTGTGTGGAAATATTCAAGCCAATCGCATGTCCAAGGCGTCGTACAGCTTCATTTATTGCCTTGCCAGTCATTTGGTTGCCCATACTACGCTGCCCTAAGGAGGGGAACACCCAAGGTGTATTCAAACCAGCTAACTGTAAAGCACCTCTCCAGGCAATCAATTCTTGATAAAGCTCTTCTCTGATTTTTAGTTTTTGTGGGACACCGCTCTTCGTTTCCTCAAGAATAGCTATCCAAAAACGACCGTCCTGACGGATATTTCCCCAGTTTAGTAGAGAGGCTTCACTTCTTCGTGCTGCAGTGAAATATAGAAATTTCAACAACACCTTATTCCTGTGACGCAGTAAAGTCTCCACTCGCTCGTCGTAGGCTATGTTCTCATTAGCATCAAGCATTTGCTGAAGCTGATTGACTCGCAGAGCCCCCTTATTACTAAGTTGCGAGACCTTCTCGTTGCGGATCAGGGACGATTTAAAGGGGTTTTGTTGAAGATATCCACACTCAGTAAGGACACGACAAATCTTCTTTAGAGCACTCATCGCTTGGTTGATGCTTGCGGATTTTTTTCCGCTCAACCTGAGAAACTCCTTGTATTCAAGCATTCTGAGGCTATCGAGGCTTTCCAAATCTTGAGCGGAATGTAGACCGGCCCATTTCTGAAAGTCTTTTAGAGAACGCTCATAAGCCCGCCGAGTATTCTGGGCATAATTGCCAAAAACCAATTCCAATGCTCTCTGAGCCGGCAGGCTCCGAGGAAGATTTTGGGGCAAATTAACGGGTATGGTGTCTGCCATCAAATCAACTGAAAATGATAATCTTGGTAAGCCCTTTGAAGGAACCATCGCACGCCAGGTGCTTGCAACAAATTTTCTGCGGGAAAACACAACACTTGGCATTTTTTTATGGTTTGTTCCTTCCAAGTGAAGGGCTTACCCAAGACATTTGATAATCCAAGCAATGATTTCTCAGTAACTTTCAGTGTTTTATTGCTTGCCAAGAATTGAATTTCTCCAGCTTCAAGAAAGCCCAAAGTGTTTTCTGGAAGGAGAACTGGCTGATTTTTTTTAAGATTGATTCGGTCAGACTTTTTGAGAAGTGAGATCAGTTGATCATCACTTAGACCATACTGAAGCATAGGGAGAGTTCTGAAATGGTCATAGTCTTTGAATAATGAAATTCTCTTCTTCAACAATTTATGCTTCTTTAGCAACTCCCGATATGAATTGAGGGAGATTGGCAGAATACGAACAGGTCCAACTGAAACCATTTCTGATACTTGCAAATCTGCCAATGCGATTGCCTCCCCAAGCAACGTTCCTGCGGGGTGGAGTAATCCATTTAGCTCAACCCGCCCCGTTAGAAGAAGAGGTATGTATCCAGATTTACGGGCACGAGTAAGGATTTGTTGCCCCCTCGGAATTTCTTCAGTCTGTTTGGTGACCAGTTCTCTTAACTCCTCTTTCTTCAATGATGGTAACCGTTGTTGTAACCACTGAAGGGCTTTATCCTGAAAGAATTTTTCATGATCTAATGGCACCCTCAGATCCGAAGTTCCAAATTCGGCCGTATAAGCTGAAGTCAATTGATCTTCTGCAAAAGGTATTGATGAGTGGGCTAAAATCAATTTTCCAGAGGGATCGTTGGCAAAGTCAACTACTTCGCCATGAATCATTCCACCCCCAGCATCAATCTTTTTGACATCACTCTGTTCAAGGTAGCTTTGGAGTGTCTTATCAAAAAAATCTTCACTGATGTGATACTTTGCTTCGGGATTTTTCATCCTTCCCAAGACAGCGCTGGAAACGATATCTGCGAGGTGTCCAAAAATCTTCTTCTCACCACCTTCTTGATACCTAAAATAATAAATGTTTGTTTCAACAGGATGTGGTGAAAAACGTGGTTGGACCTGAACTGATCTTGTTACGTTTGTCCATTTATCAAACTTTAGATCTACGATTTCAAAAAAATTTTCGATTTCTTCAGCAGGAAGGGAAATTAGATCTGAAAGCTTTTGGAAGGTGGATTTTCTTACAAGTGAGGATGCAAGATATTTTATCTTACTTCCTCCCTGGATCAAGTAGGGTAGCCCTGCAAAGTGATCATCATGAGCATGAGTTTGAAAAATTCCAGCCACTTCACTCAGATCAATTCCTAAAACTTCAAGCGTATAGTGAATATTTGGACCCGCATCAACCAGATAAGGTTCTCCCTCAATCATCAAAATGCTAGCCATACACGGGCGAAAGCAGTCCCAACCATCCCCTTCTCCTGTATGCCACACAGAGAATTTATCTCTTGGTAGCAGTTGATCTGGCAATTTATAGGGGGTAGGATAGGTTTCTCCCTCCTTGAGAGTCAAATCAACATCAATGCATTCAGAACCCATCTTGAATTGATACTGGCTCGCCCCTATACGACTAACCAGTAGATCTCCCCTGAGGCTTTGCCAACTAGAATCTTCAATGACACATGTAGCCAATAAAGCATCAGGTGGTTGAATTCTGCCAAAGGCAAATTGCATCTTCATGGCCATCATCTCAGCAGTGTCCTCAAGGCTGACGCCACAATCAATCAACTCTTCAGGAGTGGTCAGACCATAGTTTCCCCGGTAAATGTATTGGAGTTGGGACTGAACTGCGTTCGCATTCCCTATGAGAATTGGTCTTTCACCCTTGTTGTTTGGGTGATTCGGAATGATTTGACCTTGCTTGTAAAACATCTGAAGAACTGGAAATTCTGCCATGTTTGCCGGCAAACCATTTTGCAGAAAATCATCGGCAAGCAAAATGGCATTGGGGCCTGTTTCAAAGGTAGCCCCATTTTCCGTAACCAAGCTGATTTTTCCCTTGCTGGTTAGATGCTTAACCGCATCAGCTGGACATCCACAAAGGATACGTAAGTTAACTTTGGGTATTTCCAGCCATGAGATGCCTGGTGCCAATATTTCGTAGATGAGTTCAGCCAAGATTGAAACTCTGGTTTGTTATCGCGAATACTCTCTTAATAAGACTACTGCAAGAACGGTGCGTTCCCATTCGGATAGGAGTTAGTAACGAAACTTATCGCTAATTCGATCGCAGCTTCCATGGAACCAGAATCTGCTTTGAATTGGGGGGCTCGATCGAAAGCTGTCCCATGATCAACTGATGTGCGTATTAATGGTAATCCTAAAGTTACGTTGACTCCTTTTTCAAAACCAAGAAGTTTAAGAGCGATATGTGATTGGTCATGATAAAGAGCAATTACCGCGTCGAATTCACCCTGCCGATGCCTTAAAAAAACCGTATCTGGTGAAATGGGACCAATACAATTTATGCCAGCGTCTTTCATCAAGTTCAATGCTGGCAGAAGTATTTCTTCCTCTTCATCACCGAAAAGACCTTCCTCCCCAGCATGAGGATTCAAGCCTGGTAATGCGAGTCTTGGATTTTCAATACCCATTCTGATGAGGGCATCATGAGTCACTTGAGCAACTTCAAGGATTCGCTTCGGTTGAAGCTGCTCAATTGCATTACGTAAGGAAACATGGGTACTGACGTGTACTGCTCTCAGCCCCTTAACAGTAAGCATCATGAAAGGGGGGTCACCGTTGCTCAGTGCCGAGAGTATTTCTGTGTGTCCTGGAAAATGATGACCAGCCATGTGCAGGGCTGTTTTGCTCAATGGGGCAGTGGTAATTGCATCAATCTGTTTTGTGAGCGCTGCCTCAATTGCCACTTTCAAAAATTGAAAAGATGACTCTCCCCCCCAGCCACTGGCTTGCCCAAGCTGCCAGTGCCTTCCTGAATGAACTTTCAAATCCACAATACAAGGCCCACTGGTTAATTCAGCCAAATTCTCACATATTCTTAGCTGCAGGTTTGAACCAAGCTTTTTAATAACCTGTTCAAGAACCCAGGCATCCCCAAAAATGACTGGATGCCAATCCAAACATGAATTGAGTTTCGTAAGTGCCTTAACTATGATTTCAGGGCCAATCCCATTAGGATCTCCCATCGTCAGACCAATGATTGGTTTTCTTTTTTCGAGCATAAAATCAAAATGGATTTAAATAACCGCACAGTTTTAGTCACTGGAGCAGGTGTGCGTCTTGGTCAAGCTATCGCCGTCTCACTTGGTCAACAAGGAATGAATGTAGCTTTACATTATCACCAGTCTTTGGAGGGAGCAAAAGAAACCTTGGGACTCATAGGTGGGGATTCTAAACAACATGGTTGTTTTCAAGCCGATCTTAGACAAGTATCCGAGATTGAACTACTGATCCTGCAGATTGAAGCACAACTGGGTCAAATTGATGTGCTGATCAACAATGCCGCTGACTTTTTTCCCACCCCCTTAGGTGAAGTGAGTGAATCAGAATGGGACCACTTGATCTCACTGAATCTGAAGGCACCATTTTTTCTCTCACAATTGGTGGGAACAGCAATGCTCAAAAGAGGACAGGGGAAAATTGTTAACATTGTAGATGTGGCTGCAGATAGGCCATGGCCACAATTCCTACCCTATTGTGCATCCAAAGCAGGACTGGTCTCACTAACAAAGGGACTCGCTAAGGCACTGGCTCCAGCAGTGCAAGTCAATGCAGTTGCGCCCGGAACAATGCTCCCTCCCCCTGAGAGTAGTTCATTTAGCCACGATCTCGCCATTGAAAGAAGCTTACTAAAAAAAATGGGGCAGCCGGATGATATCGCCAAAGCCGTCACCTATTTTCTTGAAAATGATTTCGTAACTGGAACCGTATTACCTGTTGATGGCGGAAGAATGCTGGCTTCCTGAGCCAATTTGTCTTGCTACAACTAGAATTTTGAAGAATGATAGGTCTTTAAAATTCTGTTGATTCAGTCACATGGAGTTACCGAATGAAGATTGATGGCAAGCAATTGACCTTCCCCAAATCTATTCCTGTTAAGTATTCAGCAAAATTAATCAAAGAGGCTGAAGATGAAATCACTATCGAAGCAGAAGATGAAGAATCCTACCTAAAAGTTTTCACACCTTTCCGGGGAGTTGCAAAACTCTACGTTTTTGAAAACGAACGTTGGGTTGACGCAGAAACTTCTCAGCCCTTCTCAGGATTTGATCTCTCAGCTCTTGGGCTTGATCAACTTGGTGATCTGGAAAAAGAAGAGGAAACAGATCCCCCTAAGATCATCACATGATTTCAAGCTAAATCATTAATTGTTGACTCTCTAATGCTTTTCGATCGACTCTTGGTCAGCAACATCCCTTCTTTTCACATTACTCCCAACTACTCAAAATGACAGAACGGATTCTGAACGCAGACATTGTCCATGAAATGAGAGACTCCTACATGGAGTACGCAATGAGCGTGATTGTGGGGCGTGCTCTTCCAGATGTACGCGATGGCCTAAAGCCCGTTCATCGACGCGTTCTGTTTGCAATGCAGGACCAGGGAAACCATTACAATCGAGCCTATCGAAAATCCGCTCGAGTCGTTGGGGATGTGATCGGTAAATATCACCCACACGGTGACGCAGCCGTGTATGACACAATCGTGCGGCTGACCCAGCCTTTTTCAATGCGATATCAACTGATTGATGGTCAGGGGAATTTTGGCTCAGTGGATGGGGATGCCCCAGCAGCAATGCGCTACACCGAAATTAGAATGAAGCAGATCGCTCACGAGATGATGAGTGATCTGGATAAAGGAACCGTCGATTTCATCCCCAACTACGATGATTCTCAACAAGAACCCACGGTACTACCCACCAAGATTCCGAACCTGCTAGTCAATGGTTCTACCGGCATTGCTGTTGGCATGGCCAGCAACATACCTCCGCACAATCTACGTGAAGTCCTCAATGCCTTCCTCTACTACATTGAACATCGTTACACTGCCTCGTTGCCAGATCTACTGGAACATCTGCCAGGCCCCGACTTTCCTACCGGGGGAATTATCATGGGCAGAAGAGGAATTTATGATGCCTATATGAGTGGAAAAGGGATCATTCGTATTCGGGCCAAGACTCATGTTGAGACAACCAAAGAAGGTCGTGAAGCTATCATTGTGACAGAATTACCTTTCATGGTGAACAAGGCAAATCTCCTTGAAAAAATTGCTGAGATGGTCCGGGAAAAGAGATTAGAGGGCATCACAGATCTGAGAGATGAATCGGATCGCAAAGGCATGCGGATGTACATTCAAGTTCGCAGGGGGGATGACCCAAATGTTGTCTTGAGCAATCTTTTCAAACACACCGCTTTACAGTCATCTTTTGGGATAACAATGCTCGCGATCGTAGAGAAGCAACCCAAGGTGCTATCGCTTGCTCAAACATTGGAATTTTTCCTTCAGCATCGAACAGAAGTTGTCACTCGTCGGACACAATTTGAACTCAATCAAGCCAAGAATCGTTTGCACATTCTTGAAGGCTTGATGACTGCTCTCGAAAATTTGGATGAAGTGATCGAAGCCATTCGTAAGGCTGAGAATGGTCCCGCTGCCCAAGCCGTCCTGATGGCTGATTACACTCTTTCACAACGCCAATCTCAAGCAATTTTGGAGATGCGCCTCCAGCGACTGACGGGGATGGAGCGAGAGAAAATTCGTGAAGAGCATGAGCAAGTAACCATCAAAATTTCAGACCTAGAAGATGTTCTCCAACGTGAAGAAAGAGTAATCGAAATCATCCAAACAGAAGCAATTGAAATCCGTGATCGTTACGGTGATGAACGACGAACAGAGATTGTTGAGGATGATTCAGACATTGCAATCGAAGATTTGATTACTGAAGAAGATATGGCCGTTACCATATCTCACGAAGGCTATGTGAAACGGACCCCTGTTACCGAATATCGACTTCAACATAGAGGAGGGCGAGGTGTTCAAGGGGCAACCACCAAAGATGGTGATTTCTTAGAACAGATGTTCGTGGCCTCCACACATGACCATTTATTGTTCTTCACCAATCTCGGACGAATCTACAGAGCAAGGGTCTACGAACTTCCCCAAGCTGGTCGGACAAGCCGAGGGAAACACGCCGCAAACGTTTTGGAATTGCAAAGAGAAGATGAAAAAGAAGGCACTCAAAAGGAGACGATCCGAACTTGCTTGGTTATACCTCGGCATTTCAAGGAAAGAACTGATCTGAAGCACATATTGATGTGCACGGCTAACGGGATCTGCAAGAAAATTGACATGCTTGATCCAACCAGAGTACGCCGCACAGGTATTCGAGGAATCAGCTTAGATGAAGGGGATTCTTTAATCTCAGCTGCGTTGACAGATGGGAACCGTGAGTTGTTCTTCACCAGTCGCAATGGCATGGGATTACGCGTCCATGAATCAACAATACGGTCAATGGGACGCGATGCCAGAGGGGTGATTGGAATGCGCCTTGGGCCAAGTGATCAAGTTGTGTCTGCTTTTACGCACTCTGGCTCGGGAAGGATGTTGACCGTTGCAGAAAATGGCTATGGAAAGCAATCTGAGATTGACGCATTTACACTGTCAAAACATCGTGGCAACAAAGGCTTGCGCACAATGCGTATCAACGAAACTACTGGTCCTGTTGTTGAAATGTTTGAAATTGAGGAAGGAGAGCAACTCCTACTGATCACCCAAACTGGCAGAATGATTCGGATACACACCAACCAGATCCCAATCATCGGGAGAGTTACGCAAGGTTCACGTTTGATAAGACTACATGAAGACGAGCGTGTAATTGCTATTTCCACAGTAACTGAAGAAAACGAGGATGCTGAGGAATCAGAAGTTGTTACTGAGGAGAATGAAGTGTCTGAAGAGGGATTTGACGCCTCAGAGTGATCGAAGAAGGGCTGGCGCATTTTCTGCATTTTGTGCAGCAAATCGCCTTTTTTCGCCACTTTTCAAGGGTTGCTTCCATGCGAAAAATCTGTTCACTTCTGCTCTCTATTTGTGCTTTGGCAGTCCTAGCCAAACCCACATTGGCGCAGGAATTACCCTCTGGACATATGGTGGATCACCTTGATGTCATTCCTGGTGATCCATCCTACCTAACCATCAGAGGGGTTTTCGACGAATCTCTCTTCTCGGCCATTCAAGTTGAATCTGGAGACACTCCCGGTAAATTCCAGGTTTCTATTCCCCAAGCCTTCCTGAATAATGTGACTCTACCCCAGCGAGAGATGGCCTTTGCTGAGGAAGACGGGGTAAAGCGTGTTGAACTCCAAGAGAAGATCAGCAGAACTGGTGGAGGGAATGTGGACTTTCTAGTCGACATGCAGATCTTTACGAGTACAGGAGATGTTTCGCTAGAGTTGGACAGAGAAAAATCAGATGGACAGCAGCTTGCCTTTGCCCTGAAACCAATGCGTAAGAGACTTGGATCACAAGATCGAGAACGAGCAAGATCACAAATCTCTGACCCAGGTATAGACGACATGGCAGCTTCAGCGGGCCGTGGTGAGAGGCAGCTCAAGCCCATGGCCTCGCAAGCTCGAGATGCTGTGATGCTTCACCCTGTGGCAGCTTTATTGATGTATCAACAACCGCTACGGCTCAATGTGTCTGTATTGAATGCTTCCACTAAAGATCAAAATGCTCAAAGACTTGCTATCCTACTGGATCGACAACAAAGACAAAAAGTAGAGGAACAAGTTGGAATGAAATTGGAAGTCACGAATATTTCTTCGGTTCGTGAGGGCATGGTACTACCAAGAACCAAAATCTACTTCAGACCCAATTTCATGAAGGCAGCGTTAGCTTTGTCCGAAGTGATTCCAGGGGAACAGCTTGTTGAACAAATGCCATCCAGTCATAAGGGTCGGATGGGAACTGATGTCGAAGTTTATGTAGGAGAGAACTTTGAGTAAGCAACGACAAATTCGCACAGTAGTAGGCTGGCTCCTACTGATGAGTATTTCACTTTTCCCAACAGGCATTTTCGCTTTTCCTGAGTACACATCTAAACTGAATGCGATTAAGTTGGCGGAGACTTTGGATAAGGGACTTTATAGAGATCTCCTGATATCCTCGGTATTCGTCAAAAATCGCACCAATGACGAGCACTTTCTCCAAGCTGTATTGGAAGATGGATCTAGCCAGGAGTGGAAACTTAACCAAGTTTATGAATGGTCGCTGACAGACCAACTCCAACTGACGGGAAACAGAGTTTTGGTGTTTCCATCCGGTGAAAGCACAGAATTTGGAATTTTAGACAAAAATGAGTTTTATCGACTTGTGCTGACTTCTCAGGCCTACGTAAAGACTTATGGGGAGCACGATCTGCTGGAAGGAAAGAGAATGACTTACGGGATTCGAAGATTCCGTATGCTACATCCTGGCGAAGAAGAGCAGTTTGCTGCCGATGATCAAGGTAATCGTTTCCGATATGTTCTTGAGTTGGACAACGGAGGCAGAGAAATATTCACTTACCTAGATGCTTACCAACTCATGAATGATGGGGCTTTCATCCAAGATCCCCTAGAAGATGATGTCATTCTAAGCCAGCCATTCTTGGTTAGAGAGCTAGTAGCTTTACCAAGGCAAGTTGAGGATGAGCTAAGAAACATATGGCGCTTTGGAGTCGAAATTATTTTTGATCAAAATGTCGCGTTGACTCCAGATTTGATTCCCTACCAAATTGTTGAGCAGAATCTTCGAGACCCTGAGACAGGACTGAGGAAAAACCAATTCTTTATCCAAGTCATGATCCCAAACGCTGAGAAAATTCGCGAAGTTCCCGGGTTCCGAACTCTAGAGTATCTCCAGCACGTTGAAGTTGTGACTGACGTAGAGCACCAGCAGAGAATTTTCCTGAAAGCTCAGATTAATCCACAGATTTTTGAGTTGCCGCCCTTTGTAGAAGTCACCAGCAACAATTCTATTGTTGTCAATTTCTTCAGTGTCACAGATCAAAGTGTGACTCGCAGGCAGCAGTTCCTAGATTCTAGAATTCCGATAGCAGGGCTACAATCAGCATTCTTTAGTTACCCTCAGGAAACAGAGTTTGAACGCTACTACCTTCAGGCAGTGGAACAAATTCGTTCGGCTCAGCGACAATCGAATCTACACCTGAAGATTGAAACCTATCTGAATGCGTTAGATAGCCTTCATGAATCAGCGCTCCAGGCACAGAATGATCAGGAAATTGCTCAAGCACTTTTGCAACGAGACACGCTTCTGAAGACGCTACCAGATCTGATCATTTCGAATACACAGCGTAAGATTCTCGAAAGTACTCAAATGGAACAAGACAGCATTCAAATGGAAGAGACTAGAAGGCAACTGCTTTCTCACTTGGACAGAGCTGCGGACTTTGCTCCACAACGAGATCAACAGCAAAAAATTGCTTCCCTTCGCAACATCCTTCGATAATCTTTTGGAGGGCGTAGAGCCCTCCAAATTACACTACCTCACTTGTGCTTCCTCCTCCATCTGCTAGCCTTTCTGAATCGATCTCAATAATTGTTTGAAGGTTAGTGTGCAGGTCAAATCTATTCTTCCTGAGTGGCATCCACTACCCTTGGGCTGTTTTACAGCTTTTTTGTTACTGATAGTAATTTTTAGTTGGTTGTACTTCTAAAACACTCCTGGAAATGGTGATGATAGAAACCGAAGAGCGAGATGATTCCAACTTCAAATTGGATTTGGAATATGAGAAATTGATGCAGGATATAGAGCGCAGAAGAATGCTGATGGTCTTAGGTTTCATTATTTGGAATCTTGCCTGTCTGTCACTTCTGTTCATGCCCTTGATCCAATTGTTGAAGTTAGAAAGTCATTATCTAATGATGTTTGGGAATGTAGCGATCTCATTTGGTCTACTGTGCTATTACTGGCGGCTTCAAGAGCCTCCAAAGAATGGAAATCAATGACTGAATCACAACTTAGTCCAGCTGTAGTTACTGTTGGAGAAGAACTTACCTGGGGAGAATTGGCCAATGGTAATCAGCAATGGATGCTGCAGTGGCTAAAGGAGCAGGATCAGCCGGCAGGTATCGCAATGACGTTACCAGATCACCAAGACACAATCGCAAAATGGATGAGGGAGTTGCACAAAGAATTTCATCCTTTGATCGTCTCCGGTGGAATTGGTGGAACACATGACGACTGCACTCGACAAGCTATTGGGCAATCCTTGGGCATTCAAATCATCCGCCATCCAGAATGCTATTCAATTTTGGTAAAAAGATATCAGGATCGATTAAATGAGGCACGTGCTCGGATGGCGGATCTGCCTGAGGGATGTGAATTAATCGAAAATCCTGAAGGAGCACCGGGGTTCCATGTGCAGGGAATTTTTGCGTTTCCAGGTTTTCCAAGCATGCTGAAGGCAATGTTACCGATGACCCTGCCAATATGGAAAAAAGTTTCTTCAGAATGGAAAATTCAAGAAATCATCTTGGATGTACCTGAAGGTGATGCTGCTGAAGCTGTAGAAAATTTCAGTAAGCAATGGCCAAATGCACGTTTGGGAATTTATGCCCATAGTCTTCAGGAAGCTCCCCGCAGAGTGACCCTCCGCCTTCGATATCCAGCCAATGCTCCGGCTGTTCAACAAGCTTTTGAAGAATTGGTTCAACAACTCCGCCTAACTATCCCTCTGTAAAACATGATCTGTGTAACCAACCTTGGTATGCAATACGGCGCCAAGGTGCTTTTCAGAAATGCCAGTATCAACTTTGATCCTGGTAAACGCTATGGTCTTGTCGGAGCCAATGGAGCCGGCAAGTCAACTCTTTTAAGAATCTTGGCCAATGACGAAAACCCCACAGAAGGGAAGGTATCTGTCCCTAAAGAACTTAAACTCGGATTTTTACGTCAGGATCATTTCAGCTATGAAGATCACGTTATTATCCATGTTGTGATGCAAGGAAAGAAACGTCTTTGGCAAGCCATGGAGATGAAAGAGGAACTCCTAGCAAAAGAGGAAATGGATGAAAAGACGGGCCATCAACTCGCAGAACTTGAAATTATCATAGCTGAAGAGGATGGGTACAGCTCTGAGGCCTTTGCTGCAGAGTTACTGGCAGGACTGGGAATCAGTGTTAATTATCACCACGAAAAGATGAAGGCTCTTTCTGGAGGTTTCAAACTACGTGTACTGCTAGCCCAAGTCCTTTATAGTGATCCAGACCTGTTGCTTCTTGATGAACCAACAAACCATCTTGATATCATCTCCATCCGCTGGCTAGAAGAATTCCTCAAAGACCAGTTTCAGGGAACTCTGATTTATATCTCCCACGATCGTGATTTTCTGAATGCTACCGCTACACATATTGTGGATATAGATTATGAGGAGGTAATTCCATATACTGGCAACTACGAGCGGTTTCTCGCAGCAAAGGAATTAGAAAGTTCCCAACGTCAAAAAGAAATTGAGAGCGTTGAGCGCAAAGCTGCTGAAATGCAGGCATTTGTGGACAGATTCAAAGCCAAGGCAACAAAGGCTCGGCAAGCTCAATCACGTGCAAAAATGATTGATCGACTAGAAGTTCCAGAAGCAAAACTTTCATCAAGAGTTTCACCTACACTGAAGTTTCAGCAAAAGCGGCCATCTGGGAAAGTCGTATTAACACTAAAAAATATTCAAAAAGCTTTTGGAACTTTGAAAGTACTCAATGGCATTGATAAGACGATTGAGCGAGGCGAGAAGGTTGCCTTGATTGGTCCCAATGGTATTGGTAAGTCTACCCTACTCAAAATCGCTTTGGGACAAATGGAACCGAATAACGGAGAAAGTATCTGGGGATACGAAGCCCAAGTGTCCTACTTCGCCCAAGATCATCATGATTTGCTCAAAGAAAGGACGAGTGTATACGACTGGCTATATGCTCAGGCGCCTCATGAAACTGTAGGGACCATAAGGGGTCTTCTTGGCCAAGTGCTGTTTACAGGTGATGAGGTTAAAAAAAGTGTCAATGCATTGAGTGGAGGGGAATCAGCGCGACTATTGTTTGCGAGAATGATGCTCGAAAAGGGGAATGTACTTGTTCTTGATGAGCCAACAAATCATATGGATCTTGAAGGAGTAGAGGCTCTTGCAGATGCGTTGCAAAAATTTGAAGGGACTGTAATTGTCGTCAGCCATGATCGACACTTCGTTAGCAAAGTGGCAACACACATACTTGAACTAAATCCAACGGGGGCGAGAGACTATTCAGGCCCATACCAGGAATATCTGGAGAGATTCGGCGATGACTATTTGAATCGCAATCTCACTTCATTGCATCACCAAAAACCCAGCCAAACTCAAAGTAAAAGTACCCAGAAAACGAAGACACCAATCAGTCATGAAGAGCGCAAACTACAGAAGCAGCGTATTAATCAACTTCAACGAACTGTAGAACAACTTGAGCGAGAAATCGCCAAAAACGAAGACCAACTTCAAAAGATTGAAGAGCATTTTGGCAAGGAGGGATACTTTAAATCTACCGACCCAATGGAAATTCAGAAACTTCAAAAAGAGCAGGAAAGAGTACAAAGTGTGCTTACTCAACATCTGCAGAATTGGGAGGCAACTAGTCTTGAATTAGAGGAACTACGTCAAACTGCCTAATTCATCCAGAAAGTTTAAAATGAACTTTGAGTGAATCTACTGAGTCTTGAGGATTTCAAATCGTGCTGTATGGTATTTGAACTCATCCAATTATTCTAGAAAAGTGCTCTTCCAAACTCCGAATACTCTCCTTTCATCAATCTGCCTGAGTCCTTCAGAGTGTCCTCAGCTAACCTAATGAGCTAAAATCAAATGACTGATCGACACAATGAATCTTCAGCTGAGGTTACGGAACGTGAGCTTCTAGTTCAGACTCTGCGGTTGCAGGAACAGGCATCCGTCTCAAATATCTCCCAACTGGTTGAGTGCAGAAAACAACTAGAGCTTGCTCGACTACAATGTCAGATGCTACAAAACACCATTGCAAGGAGTGAAGAGGGCGAGCTCGTTGATGAGGTCAGGGAACTTTTGTCTCAGGAACAACTCAATCTAGAGGGTTTAACCTACGACTACATGCTTTTGCTCGAGGAAGAACGTCAGTGGCTCATGCTTTTTGTTAGATGTTTTGATGAAATGAATTTTCCCGAACAAGGCCTCTGGAAAAGCTTCTTTGATGAGGTCATGGAAGAGAAAGACTTTGAGTACCGGCAATTTTTCAACAAAAGAAAAGAATCGCTCGAGGGCATGAGACAGCAAAATCTTGCAGCAGTTGCCCCAGAAGATTCGGATGTTGAGGAAACGCCTGTTGACCCACCTTCTACCGGTTGATTTTCCATGCGCATACAAGGGCTGCGCATCGCCGGATTCAAATCATTTTGCCATCCCACCTCCTTCACTTTCCAACATAACGGGATCACCATTGTTGTGGGCCCAAATGGTTGTGGAAAATCCAATGTAGTTGACTCCATCCGCTGGGTACTTGGTGAACAAAGAGCCAAGCAACTGCGCGGAGGTTCCATGGAAGACGTCATCTTTGCCGGAAGTGCCTACCAAAAACCCTTGGGTATGGCCGAAGTCACTCTTACCTTTACAAATCCTGCCGGCGATACACTTCCCAAGTACCGTGAATACAGTGAAATTGAAATAACTCGGCGCCTCTATCGCTCCGGTGAGAGCCAGTACTTGATCAATAAAACCCCTGTTCGATTGCTTGATATTCGTGAACTTTTTATGGATACCGGAGTCGGAGGAGTGACAGGTTATTCCATTATCCAACAGGGAAAAATCGAGGAGATGATCAATGCAAAACCTGAAGAAAGAAGAAATTTCATTGACGATGCTGCTGGTATCGTAAAGTTTCGACTCAAGCGGCAATCTGCTGAAAAGCGTCTTGATGAAACTCGCCAAAATTTACTTCGGGTCGATGATGTTCTGCAAGAGTTGGAACGGCAGGAAGAAGGTCTGAAAGATCAAGTGGAGCAAGCCAGACTTTATCTGAAACTTAGGGAAGATATCAGGAAAGCTGACTATCAGTTAATCTTATATCGTTGGAACCAAGCAAAACAACGTGAGGATGAGGCCAAATCAAGAATAGCAATCACTGAGGCCACACAAACTGAAGAGCAATTGACCAAGCAAACTAGAGTGACCGAATTAGAGACACTAGGCCTTGAGATCACTTTGTCAGGGGAAAAGCTAGCCGCAACCCGTAATGAAATGTTTTTGGTTGATAAGGAACTGCAGGATGCTGAGAGCCAAAGACAGTTGATCTCTCAAGGTATTCAAAACTCTGATGAGAGAATTCAGCAGCTAATTGATGACAATCAGCAACTGGAAGAAGCCCAAAATGAGTTAAAATTGGAAGCATCAGAAGATCAACTTGAGATGGAGAGCCTCCAAAAAAATTATCAGCTATTTGCAGAGGCACTTCAAAAATTGGAAAGCGACCGCCTCCAGGAAAACGAAGCTTTGGCGTCACAGAATAATCTGATTCGGGACTTACAGCAGAACTTACTGCAAACTCATACAAAATTGACGAATGCTACCAACCAGCAAAATTTTGTGATTGAGCGACTTGAGCAACAGCAGACTCGGTTGGTGGAACTGAGAGAACAACACGTTCAGGCTCAGCATCATGTGCAAGAAGCCAAACAACAATTGAGTAGATCGAGTGGAAAAACTAGTGTTCTTGAGGAAGAACAAGAGCAATTAGATGAAGAATTAAAAGATCTTAGGCTCGAGCACGATGAACAACAGGTAGTGCTTGAAGAACGACGCAATCAATTGAAATCCTTACTCAGTGAGTTTCAGAAACTCCAATCTCGTCTGAATTCACTGCAGGAAATTCAAGAGCGCTATGAAGATTTTAGTGATAGCGTTCAACAGTTATTGGGATATTTTCAGCAACATCCAGCAGAAAAAGAAAAGATTGGCTTTCTGGGAATATTTGCAGACTTCGCTATCTTAAATACTGATAATCCCAAAATCGTAACCCCAATTCTTGAGAACATACTCGATTGGGTCATCTTGTCCTCCATTCAGGACATCCCCAAACTGGAAAAACTTTGCCAAGAGCAGAATTTCAGTCGATTAGAGATTCTAACATTGGATCGCTTACCATCCCTCAGTGAAATCTCATCGTCAAGTTCAATCACCGATATGTTGATCCGATGTAAACCACCCCTTCAAGAGTGGGGAAATCGCTGGTTTCAACAAATAAACTTTTTAGAGGAAAATGATTCTATATTTGAAGAAGCCTTAGATAAGTGGCAGAGCAACGCTGGATCTAGAGCTTGGGTTTCTCCAGCAGGAACATATCTTCCAGCCTTTGGCGGAATCCGATGTGGACGACCTGCAAAAGCATCTTTTGGCTTCCTCCAAAGACAGCAAGAAATAGAGTTGCTTCAAAAGAAATCACGAGTTGAAGAAGACAGAATTCAAACACTGGAAGTGGGACTAGAAAGCCTTGAAGAAGAGAGCCAAGAACGGGAACTTGAAATCCAAGATCTGAGAGGCCGACTTCACGAAATTCTAATAGATCTTACCCGCCTTCAGCAAGAACAGGAGCACAATCAACGAGAGGTATTTCGAACAGAGGAAAGTTTAAAGATGATTGAACAAGACGGTATCCGCTTAAAGACTGAGCAAGAGCGTCTTGAAAACCAAAAACAGGAAATTCAACTAGAATTTACTCATCAGGAGGAACGTCGGCAACAGTTAGAGAATGAAGTAGCAGCACAACAGGAACAGATTCAAATCCAACAACAAAGTCTGCATGAAGTCAGTGAAGAACATACTCGCTTGCGTCTACAAATAGCTGAATCTACAGAGCAAATCAGAAACATCAAAGGAAATTTAGAACGTAATCAGCGAAATCAATCAGAGATTGAAAGTAGACGCCAACGAATTTTGGAAGCACTAGAATTGGCAAAATCAAGAAGCCAAGAAGGACAGCTTCGCATCAAGGAGTTGGACACTCTAATGCCAACTCTATTGAAAAAAAGGTTGGGTTTGGATGAAAAAATCAAAATGGACACCAAAACCTACGAGCAGCAGAGCCAGCTACAGAGCGATTTGACCAAAAAACTTCAAGAAGTACAAAAAGTTCTGGAAAACCTGCTTCAACTGGTTCATCAGCAAAGGATTGAACAGACTGAGCATCGTTTACAAAGAGAACAATTGGAAGAACAACTCTCCGATCAGTGGGACTTTGACCCGGACAGTAAGTTGAGTGAGGCTCTGGCAGAGATTAATGAAACTTCTCTGGTGAATGGGTTAAAGAAGCAACGCCAACAACTGGAAGCCATCGGCAATGTAAATCTGGCAGCCCCAGCAGAATATGACTTGCTGATGGAACGGTTGGAATTTTTGCAGAGCCAATCATCCGACCTTACACAAGCTGCTGAAGACCTGGAGAAAACGATTC
>JAQWOT010000107.1 GCA_029245725.1 SAR324 cluster bacterium
GATATTAAGAGAAAGGCAAGAATCCAGAGAAACCAGAAAGAGTTGATTTCCATAAATAAGATTAGAAGAAGAGGCCAAATGGTTGCACAGTTTTGTTTCGGAGACTGATCACAACCTGACAGGAATTCTGGAGGTCCGCAAGAATTGTTTCACCTCAGACACAGTATAGGTACCATAATGAAAGACAGAAGCTGCCAGGACCGCATCCGCTTTACCCAACTGGATTGCATCTCGAAAATGTTCTAGTGTTCCCCCTCCTCCTGAAGCAATCACGGAGATTGAGAGCATGGTGCTAACCTCTGAGTTGAGTGGATTGTCAAAGCCATTCTTGTGGCCATCAGCATCCATGCTCGTCAATAGAATTTCACCTGCACCACGATCCGATACTTCTTGGGCCCACTCCAGAGCGTTTCTCTTTGTGGACCGAGTTCCGCCGTGACTGAATACCTCCCAGTGATCACCTACTTTTTTAGCATCGATCGCAACGACAATGCACTGAGAACCAAAGCGTTTCGCTCCTTCGGTAATCAAGTCAGGATTCTTTAATGCGGAAGAATTGACAGAGATTTTGTCTGCACCAGCAGTAACCAGGTCAGAGATGTGATCCAGTGAAGATATTCCACCTCCAATTGTAAATGGGATGAATAATTCTCTGGCTAGTTTCGTCGCGAGTTCAATGGTAGTCCCACGATTTTCCAATGAGGCTGCAATGTCTAAGAACACTAGTTCATCAGCAGATTGTTCATTGTAGCGCTGGGCCAACTCAATTGGGTCTCCAGCATCACGCAAGCCCACAAAACTAGTCCCTTTGACAACACGGCCAGCCTTGATGTCAAGACAAGGAATGATACGCTTTGCTAGCATTAAGTTACTCCTTTGAAATCAATTAGAAGCTTCCGTGTAAGCCTGCAACATTGAAATTTGTGAGTTATAGGGTTCTTCATCTCGATCCTCAGGTCGAATTCTCTCATAGGTCCCATCCGAGAGTAATTCAAAGGACAATTGGTTATCTTTGAGTTGTGATTGAAGGACCTTTTCCATCAATACTTGTCGAAGCTGAGCTTCCAGAATAGGGGTTAGCACCTCAACCCGACGGTCAAGATTGCGTTCCATGATGTCCGCACTTCCAATGTACATTTCTTTTGAGCCATCATTTTGGAAATAAAACAGTCTCGAATGCTCCAGGAAGCGCCCAATAATTGAACGAACTCGAATGTTCTCACTAATATTGGGGAGCCCAGGTCGAAGACAGCAGATGCCACGAATGATGAGATCAATTTTTACACCTGCTTGAGATGCTCTATAAAGTGCTTGAATGACTGAAGGATGAGTAACGGCGTTTGCTTTGATAATAATCCTGCCATCTTTACCAGATCGAGCAACCTCAGCTTCCCGGTCAATCATTTCCTCTAGCTTCCTTCTCAAGGAGCGTGGTGCCACTAAAAGGTGATCGTAATTTTGTTTGCCAGAATAGCCCGTTAAATAATTAAAAACGTCTGTTACATCTCGACCAATCTGTTCACTGGCTGTGAAGATGCCAAGATCAGTATAAATTTTTGAAGAGCCTGGATTATAGTTTCCTGTCCCTATGTGCATATATCTTCGGATTCCATCTCCTTCTTTTCGAATCACCATGCACAACTTGCAGTGGGTCTTGAGCTTCAACATGCCGTAAACTACATGCGCTCCCACCGATTCGAGACGTCTCGCCCAGACAATGTTATTTTTCTCATCAAAACGTGCTTTGAGTTCCACGAGTACAGCTACTTGTTTTCCATCCTCTGCAGCTTCAATAAGCTTTTGAACAATCTGGGAATCTGATCCCACGCGATAAAGAGTCATCTTGATCCCAATAACTTGAGGGTCTTTTACCGCTGCGGAAATAAACTCCTCAACGGAATCGAATGACTCAAAAGGGTGATGCATTAAGAAATCCTGTAGTCGGATCCTATCAAAAATGGTTTCTCGTTGTTCCCTTGTGAACAAAATAGAGGGCTTGAAGGGAGCATCTTTCAACTGAGGTAACGGCAACTTCAGCAAGGAAAACCATTCTCCAAAGTTCATCCTAGTATGGGTTCTAGTGACAATGCCTCGTCCTTGTTCAATCTCAAAATTTTCCATCAATACCTGAAGGAGTTCTTCAGGCATTTGTTCTTCCACCTGAAGTAAAGAAACGTTGCCATACCTTAGTTGTTTCAGGCTCCGGTCAACGTTCTCTAGCAGATCGCCAGCCTCGTCTTCTTGAATGATAAGGTCAGTATCCCGGATGACTCGAAAAACATAGATATCCAGCACATTATTGTCAGGAAACAACTCCTTCAAATTGTCTTTAATGACATCTTCGAGGTAAACAAATCCGTATCGACTTCCTGCTAATTCTTCGGGAACTGGAATGAATCGTGGCAAAATGTCTGGAATTTTTATCCGAGCGAAGTTCTTTTCATACGGGCCGTATTGAACTACTACCGCTAAATTCAAACTCATGCTGGAGATGAACGGGAAGGGATGTCCAGGATCAAAAGCAAGGGGTGTCAGAACAGGGTGGACTCCTTGTTGATAGTAGTTTGAAAGATATGCTCTCAATTCGGGAGTGTACTGATCAGGTTCGATGAAGCGTACCGAATGTTTCTCCAATTGAGGTCGGAGTTGTTCAGACCAACATTGCTGTTGGTCTTGTTTCATCTGCTGTACCCTAGATCTGATTGCACTGAGTTGCTCTTCTACACTCATTCCATCTGGTGCAATATTGTCGCTTCCAGAGCGCATCTGTTTGAGGAGCGCAGCCACACGAACCATAAAAAATTCGTCCATGTTAGTTTGTACGATCGCAAGAAATTTAACGCGCTCTAGAAGTGGATGATTCTCATCTTTTGCTTGTTCCAATACTCTCTGGTTGAACTCAAGCCAACTCAACTCTCTATTGAAGTACAGTCGGCTATCGTTCAGATCTTCAGATAAAAGAATTTCATCCTCAATCAACACATTCGCTAAGTCTTTTTTAATTTTGGACATGGGAAATCTTTAGATGGAGTTGCGTACTGGCCAGGAAGTGGCTGCTACGATTTATTCTTTGAATTTGAGTGATCAAAACTATGATATTCTAACTTTTTCTCAAAATTCATTTCATTTTGTCGGCTTGTAAATTGCACGGAAAAACTATCTTTTCCATCTGTAATTGGGAGAACCTCATGGGGCATCAAAATATGTTACCTTCTGGAGATACCTTCTTTGATCCGGAAATCATGGAGGGAATGCTTCGGGAAACTTTCGGCCTTGAATCTGAAACAACTGACTCTTCCTCATCAGATGAGAATGATATTTGTCAAACGCTTGACGCTGTACTCGAAAAATCTTTACTACCCATTGCAGTCCGACTTTCGGCTTATCTTCGTCTGATTTTAATGCAGGTCCTACCCCGACAATTACAGATTGAATTCAAGCGCCAATTTCAAACCACTTATCAAGATTTAACACAGCTCTTTCCTCGACGATCATACTTTTCAATGATCTGGGTACAACCTCACAACACTGTTTGGTTTATGCACCTAGATCGATCACTCGCTGAAGGCTTAGCAGGTAGAAAGTACAACCTCGAATTTGGCTCATCCGGTAAGCGTTGGCATGAGGTGACCGATGCAGATTCTGGAATTTACCTTGAGATTGGTGAGATCTTACGACGTTGCTTCCAAGGAATCCCAAGATCATGGAGCCAAAAAGGCAATTTAGAAATTGATCGATTCAAACATATGCTTCAGCCAGGATATCTAGACGAAGTGGAACCGGAAGATCTTTATGTTATTCAGGAATTCCAGATCAATCATCCTGAGCTTCTCGGATGCCTCCATTTAGGTATTCCCTACGTTGTCATTATGAGTCTACTTAGAGATGAACTAGCTGCTTGAACCTCCATTGTCGATCTTCAGGACTGCCATGAAGGCTTCTTGAGGAACCTCAACAGTCCCTAGCCGTTTCATTCTCTTCTTTCCTTCCTTCTGTTTTTCCAAAAGCTTTCTTTTTCGTGAGATGTCCCCTCCGTAACACTTTGCAGTCACATCCTTACGCAAAGCCCCAAGGGTTTCTCTGGCGATGACCTTGGATCCGATTGCTGCTTGAATCGCAATCTCGTACATCTGCCTTGGCAGTAACTTTTTGAACTGCTTACAAAGTTCTCTTCCCCGATAGTAGGCCTGTTCCTTAGGGACTATCAATGACAAAGCATCGACAACATCTCCGTTTAACAGAATATCTAGCTTCGAAAGATCACCCAATCGGTAGTCGATCAATTCGTAGTCAAAAGAAGCGTAGCCACGTGAAACTGATTTCAATCTGTCATAGAAATCCAGAACAATCTCGTTCAGAGGGAACTCATATTCCAGCATGACCCTATTTGGCGAAGGATACTCCATGTTGATCTGTATTCCCCGTCGTTCCTGAGCCAACTTGATGATGTTGCCAACATATTCTTGTGGGGTGAAAATTCTGCTACGGATATAGGGCTCTTCGATGTGGTCAAGCTCAGAAACTGATGGCAGTTGAGAGGGATTATCAACCTTGATCAGTTCCCCATCTTTCAAGTAGACATCGTAGACCACACTTGGAGCGGTCGTGATGAGGTCAATTTTGAATTCTCTCTCCAATCTTTCCTGGGCGATCTCCATATGAAGAAGACCCAAGAATCCACATCGGAAACCGAATCCTAGAGCCGCAGATGTTTCTGGTTCATACGTCAAAGAGGAATCGTTCAAAGCCAGTTTGCGAAGAGCTTCGCGCAAGTCTTCGTAGTCCTCACTACTTACGGGATAAATACCACTGAAGACCATTGGCTTAGCCTCAGCATAGCCTGATAGTGGGGTTGTAGCCGGTCTGTCCGCGTGAGTGACTGTGTCACCAATTTTTGTGTGACCAATGGTCTTAATGGAAGCACAAACAAACCCAACTTCTCCTGTACCCAGTTCAGATCGTTCTTCTCTGAAAGGGGTGAAGACACCAAGTTGTGTCACTTCATACTCAAAACCAGTTGCCATGAACCTAATGACTTCTCCAACTTTAATTCTTCCATCGACCACTCGGATTAGGATCACAATGCCCAGGTAGGGATCAAACCAAGAATCAAAGATTAGTCCTCGAAGTGGGACATCTGGCTTTCCAGTTGGTGGTGGAACTTTCTCGATGATCTGCTCCAGAAGCTCTTGGATCCCGATATTGTTTTTGGCGCTGACTCTAGCAGAGTATTGAGCGTCAAGCCCAATCACTTCTTCAATCTCAGTAATGACACGTTGTGGTTCAGCTGTGGGCAGATCAATTTTGTTAAGGACGGGAATAATTTCTAAATCGTTATCCAGCGCCATGTATACATTTGCTAGCGTCTGAGCCTCCACCCCTTGAGCTGCATCCACTACAAGCAAAGCTCCTTCACAAGCTGCTAGAGATCTGGAAACCTCATAGGTGAAGTCCACATGGCCTGGCGTGTCAATCAAATTCAAAATGTACTCTTGGCCGTCAGTTGCCTCATAATTGAGCCGGACAGTTTGCGACTTAACCGTGATCCCACGCTCACGCTCAATGTCCATGTTATCGAGCAGTTGTTCTTGTGCCTCCCGGTCAGTAACCGCGTGGGTAGTCCTCATCAAGCAGTCTGCAAGGGTGGACTTGCCATGGTCAATGTGGGCAATGATCGAGAAGTTTCTTATGCAACGTGGATCAGTCGATTGGTTTTTCATTTAGGCTTAGAGACGTTCAAGAACGTTTGGACAGTAATAAGTTGATGATGGGATTAAAGAAAAACTCGTATTTTTAACAAGATTTCAAAGATTCCACCAGCCGAATCTCTGTGCCTTTGAATTGCTTTTTCAATCGCTTCTAATCTAAGATTTTCCCAATTACTCAACTACTTTGAAACCAGAGATCCATGCAGCCTGAAAAAAATCTAAATTTTCTTTTCAGAATTTTTCTTTACTCCTTTTATTGTTTCTTCAGAGTGATTTTTAGCCGCCGAGCCGGCAACTATATCCATGTGGCTCTTGCTGAAGTTAGCAGAGTGAATGCGCTTGAGAAAAGCCAACGAAGATTGGAAAAGGAAAATAAAAAAAGAATCAAACAAGGATTGCCTCCGTTAGCTGTTCCAGAAGATACAGAAAGAGAAAATTTGGCTGGGCCACAGCAAGCACAAGATACAATAGAGGAAAAAGCCGTTGAAGAATCAAAACTGATAGGTGCTGTACTACCAAAAGAACAAGATGAAATCTCCAAAAAGGACGAAAAAAATATTGATGGAGTTTTTCTCTTGTCTCTCTTTCAGAAGCAAGGTCGTTTGGTAGACTTTTTACAGCAAGACATCGCTTCTTTTTCGAATGCTGAGGTAGGTGAGGCAGCTCGAGTCGTACATGATGGGTGTGCCAGAATATTGGGTGATTACTTCACATTGGAAGCAATCCGTACCGAGGAAGAAGGTGCACTGGTCAGCGTTGATACTGACTACAATCTATCTGAAATTACACTAACTGGAAATTTGCGTGGGTCGGCTCCGTATCGTGGAGAGTTGTTGCATCACGGCTGGAAGATCTCTGATCAGCATCCACCTGAACAGCTAGACCCGAAAGCACGATTTATTGTTCAGCCAGCAGAAATCGAAGTGTGCTGATCAGGAAGCAGTAGCATTTCAGTCATACGAATGGTAAAATTATGGATTCTTTCAAAAAGTGGAAGAGATTCCTTTCGAGGGCTGGCTATGACGCCTCTGAACATCTGAAGTTAACTGACCTTGGATGCCAATCCCCAACCATTTACACAAGGATTCTGACCATGAAAAAATTTGCTGCCGCGCTGTCAGTGATGTTGCTGATAGGAGGAATAGGCATTGCTGGTGGTTGTGACTATCACAACAAATCTTACACGATGGCGAAAAGCGCTACCGAAGCACCGCAAGGAACATTTGTTCTTTCGGTGGATGGCAAGCGTGTTATGAAGCGTGATCTCAACCCTGGACAATCGGTTTATACTGTTCAGAGTGAAATGGGCGAAATTTTGGCTCAAGATATCAGTTTTGATGAATTGGCTGAGCAATTCCCTGAGATCTACAGTCAAGTAAGCAGCTAACTAATTTGCTCTTTGACCGGAGGTCAGCACTATCAACCTCCGGCTCTCTTCTGTCCTCACTCAACACCCTGCCCCTGCATAATGGCAATCATGCCTGAAAATTCAAAAATAAATTTTCCCGATTTCGAAGCAATTCACGCTCGACTTCGTGAATTTCCAGTGCAATTCCGGACTGAAATTCATCGAGTAATTGTTGGTCAGGAGGAAGTTCTAGATCAACTGCTGATCGCGCTCTTGTGCAACGGCCATGTGCTGCTAACAGGAGTGCCAGGATTGGCCAAAACTCTGCTAATCAAGACTCTGGCAAACCTCTTCAGATTAAACTTCAATCGAATTCAATGTACCCCTGATCTAATGCCATCAGACATCAGTGGTGTCGAAATCCTTGATGAGAATGAACAAGAGCGAAGGTTTCGCTTCATTGAGGGGCCAGTCTTCACCAATCTCTTGCTGGCAGATGAAATCAATCGAACTTCTCCAAGAACACAGGCTGCTCTCCTCCAAGCCATGCAGGAAAAGCAAGTTACTGTAGCAGGCAAGACTTACCAACTCACTCATCCATTTATCGTCTTCGCAACTCAAAATCCAATTGATTCTGAGGGGACATATCCGCTTCCAGAGGCCCAACTTGACCGATTCTTGTTCAATGTCGAGGTGGAGTATCCAAGTGCGACTGAAGAAGCAGAGATCGCAGTCCAATCACAGTCACAGTCCCAAGAAGTGAATACTTTCTTTGATGGAAGTGATTTGCTTAAAATTCAGCAACTTGTCGATGAAGTCCCGATAGCTCCCCATGTCGTTGATTGGATCGTACAGCTTGTCCGAGCCACAAGGCCCCAAGACAGTTCGGTTGAGCCCATCAAAAAATATGTTGAATGGGGCGCAGGTGTCCGAGCATCGCAAAATCTAGTTCGAGCTGCCAGAGCCCACGCTCTACTGAAGGGCGATTCGGTGGTTAGCAAAGAGCATGTTCGCTATGTTGCTCCTTCAGTGCTTCGTCATCGCATCATAGTTAATTTTATTGGGGAGGCTGAGCAATGGACTCCCATTCGTCTGATTGAACTATTACTCGAAAATCATATTTAGTAGATCTTCATGGAAGGCAAATCCTCCATTCCGAATACCAGGCTGCTACAGCGTCTCCAGACCGAATTTGACCACCTGCCCGATCACATTCAAAACACACTGAGTCTCCTACTGGCAGACAATACTATTCCATTTGTTGCCCGCTACAGAAAAGAGCAGACAGGGAATTTGGATGAAGTGAAAATCGCTAACTTACTGGATCGATATGAGTATCTCAAAGAACTCGAAGATCGAAGGGAGACGATCCTTAATAGCATTAGAGAACAGGAAAAGCTAACCGAGGAACTAGAAAAAAAGATTAATGCAGTCCAGACCAAACAGGAATTGGAGGATCTTTACTTACCTTACAAACCTAAGCGACGAACTCGCGCAATGATTGCCCGTGAAAAAGGCTTGGAACCGCTTGCCCGATTGGTTTTGGAGGAACAAGGAGATAGGAATCAGATAAATAATTGGCTGGAGGAGTTCCAAGCAAGATTGTCTTCACCCCTGCCATCTGATGAAATTTGGCAGGGAGTCAGGGATATTTGTGCTGAAAAAGTGGCTGAAGATGCTCAGACACGAGCACGCATTCGTCAATTGACTTTTCAGCAAGGTAAATTTGTTTCAGAGGTTAAACAAGAGTTCAAGGAGACGACTTCGAAATTTGAAATGTACTATGAGTTCAGTGAGAACATCAGTAAGATCCAACCGCATCGATACTTGGCGATTAGACGAGGAGAAAAGGAAGAAATCCTTCAGACAAGGGTTCAGGTACAGGAGGGATTGACAGAATCTACTCTTCAAGAAATCTGGCTAACCAAAGCGAATGTGGATTTTCGAAAAGAGCTTCAAATAGCTCTTTCAGATGCATATGATCGCTTGCTAGCACCTTCAATTGAGACAGAAATCCGACAAGAATTGAAGCAGCAAGCGGATGAAAGTTCTATTGAGTTGTTTTCCAAGAATCTACGTCAGTTACTGATGCAGCCCACAGGTGGTTCAAGAGTGGTCATTGGTCTGGATCCAGGCTTTCGATCAGGAACAAAGTGGGTAGTTATAGACCACACAGGACGCTTGCATGAGAACGGTGTCATCTATCCGGTAGAACCACAACGGCAAGTAGAGGCATCAAAACGAACACTACTTGGCTTGATTGAGCGATACCAAGCTGAAATTGTTGTGGTTGGAAATGGCACAGGTTCGAGAGAGGTGTCCCAGTTTCTAAAAGAATTTATCAAAGATTTGGAGTTAAAAGTCAGACATTTGGTTGTGAACGAATCTGGAGCTTCTGTTTACTCGGCATCAGAAGTCGCTCGTAAGGAATTTCCTGATTTGGATTTAACTGTCCGGGGTGCGGTTTCGATAGCTCGGCGTTATCAGGATCCACTGGCGGAGTTGGTCAAGATAGATCCAAAATCTATTGGAGTTGGGCAGTACCAACATGATGTCAATCAGAAGCAATTAAAGCAGTCCCTTGATCGAACGGTCGAGTCTTGTGTGAACCAAGTAGGAGTAGAACTGAATCAGGCATCAGCGGCGCTTCTCAGCTATGTCTCCGGGGTCACGAAGTCTCTCGCTGCGCGCATTGTTTCGTACCGTAATGAAAATGGCCCGTTCCGATCACGTCAAGAACTGATGCAGGTGACCGGCTTTGGAAAAAAAGCTTTTGAACAAGCAGCTGGTTTTTTAAGAATTCGAAATGCTGAGCACCCTCTGGACCAGTCAGCAGTTCATCCAGAGCGCTACAGCATTATAGAGCAAATGGCGGCTAGTCAAGAGCTCTTGGTTGCGGATCTGATTGGTAATCAGGACGCACTTGAAAAGATCCAGTTTCAAGAGTTCGTCTCTGAAGAAATAGGCCGTTACACACTGAACGATATATTGGAGGAGCTGAAAAAACCTGGACGAGACCCTCGAGATGACCACCAAGAAGTGCAATTCAGTGAAACCGTCCAAGACATGAAAGATCTTCAGGTTGGGATGCATCTTCAAGGATTGGTGACTAACATCACGCACTTTGGAGCATTCGTTGATATTGGGGTTCATCAGGATGGCTTAGTTCATATTTCTCAGATGTCTTCACAATTTGTCCGAGATCCCCTTGAAGCTTGTTCTGTGGGGCAACGTGTTGAAGTTTGGGTGTTAGAGGTTGATACCCAACGTAAAAGAATTGCTTTGAGTATGCGTAATCCAGATTCCAAAAATTTGGATCGGAATTCATCGAAGACACTAGTACAGAAGAAGAATAAGTTAGCCCAACAGCAATCCAGACAAAAACAGAGTACAGGAATGGATCAATTGATGGAGAAATTCAGATCACTTTGATGTTCCTTCTATCCATGCATTGAGGCGATAATGGACCATCAGCAATGGCAGAATCGAATAAACAAAATATCTGGTGATTTAGAGTCAAGGCTAGATCCAGCCTCACAAAACTTTGCTCAAAGGCTAAAGCAGGCTTTTGAACGGGATTTCCCAACCCATCGAGAAGCCTCAACTGTCCTCACTCTTCGTCACCATGCCTTCACACATGCTTTGCAACTATATGATTTGCAAAGTGCTCTTCGACTCATTGCAACCTACGACCTCTCCCAACAAGCTACGCAGGGCATAGTCCCCAGAATTCAAAAAAGCTGTAATTCCTTGGCAGTAATTCGTCAACTGGATGAATTTGCTGCCAGTCCCGTCGAACTACGTGCTCTAAAACGATATCGTATTGGCGTGGAAGAGAGCCTCCAAACAGTTTTAAAATGTGAGGTACAGCTACTTTACGAACCCATCAGACTTCAGAAAGTAGTCGTAAATGCTCCAAAATTACCAGAAGAAGTACAGCAACATTTTTTCATAGAGCGACTGCAGTCACTTTTTTCCAGAGATTATCAAACCTACCTGATTCTGAAAAATCGCTTTTTCCTATCATGTATTCGTCAAGGGTTAAGTGATGACCTGATCGTTCGATGGATGCAGCGTCGTTTGAAAGGTTCACTTCGATTGGGCCCCTCAGAAATCTTTGAGGAGGTTCGCAAAGTAGATTTCCGGACGGTAGAACAATTGGTTCGTGAGTTAGTACATCACCATCCAGGCAACCCAAAATTGAAAGGCAGTCCCACACCATGGCATCCTGAAATTTCAAAGGAAGAAGATGGATTTGTTGTGGATCACCAGAGTGTTCAAGGTTCTCTGAAAATCCCCAACAATATAAGCAACGGGTCGACTCCAGATGATGGAAAATCTAAATCTTCCACCGAGGGAGAGGGACCTTTGGTAGTTTCCACAAAAGAGGAGATAGAGTTTGATCATGGAAGTGAAGCCGAGCCCGTTGCTGAACCAATTGGCAAGGAATTAGAGGAACAGACTGGTAGAAAACTAGATTCACTGACAGAAGACGGTGTAGATGCTTTTGAAGTATTGTTAAAGCGGTTGCAACCTCTACTTAGAAAGATCACCAAGAATCTCAAGAGTGTTTACAGTACTTCATCTCCATTTCTTACTCCACGGAACGAAGATTACACAACGTCCCAGCAATTAGAACAAGAAGGGTTTTTCAACTTGGAGAAGCATGAAATAGTCGATCTCCGAGAGTGGATATCAGCAATATTAGAAGCTGAACAAATTGAGGGTGCCCGCTGGAAACGAAAGGAGGTAGTTCAAGTTTGGGGGAATGATCCCGAACTGGATGAGGAGTTTTTGAAAGAAGAACGTTCACGTGATAAGGATTACAGTTTGAAGATAAGTAGCTTAATGCCTTTTCCTTTAAACATTCCAACTCCCGATGGCACAATCTTAAATTTGGAGAAAGGGAGAAGATTTGTTCTTCAATTAGGTGTGGCCTTCATGGACAGGAACCTCCCTGAACACAAACGATCACAAAGTCAGGCGAAGCCCTATCTCAGAATTTTCTTCAAAGGACAACATTTGCAAAAGCGAGGAGCCCTTGTTCATTTGAACCAGGAACCATATTTCCTGGCTTTGCCTGAACAGGTCAAATCTTCAATGATTCTTTTCCACCTGTCTGTGATGATGCTCCATCAGTCGTTTGGACTAACTTTGCCTGTCTCTTTGCGTCAACACTTGGTGGGTGTGTTTGTACTTAACAATGATGAATAATGAAAATACCGACTGCACTCCTCAGAGTTTTCCATTATTTTGAAGGGATTAATCAATAATTCTTTAGGCCAACTCACCAGATCAGTTGGATAGTGTACTGCAAGTTGATAAAGGCCTCCAGATGGTGCAGTTTTTCCAGCTTTGGTACGGTCCCGCTTTTTCAAAATCTCTTCCATCGAAATTGCCTCTCTCTTTTTCAAACCTACTTCGACCAGAGTCCCAGCAAGAATTCGGACCATATGCTGTAGAAATGAATTTGCTTCAAACTCCATAATGAGATTGCCCCAAGAGGAAACGGTCTCAGCTATCGTGATTTCTCGTAGCTCTTTTACAGGTTCAGGCCCGCTGCAATGACTTGCTCTGAAAGAGGAAAAGTCATATCTCCCAACTAAGTATTTAGCAGCCGTTCTCATTGCCTTCAAATCTAACGGTTGACGAATCCACCATGAATGATTTTCAGCAAATGGATTCCTTTGCTGAGCATTATGAATGAGATATACGTAGCGTTTACCGATAGAATCATGGCGAGCATGAAAGCTAGTGGGTTTCTCTACTACATTGCGTACAACGATGTCAGGGGGCAATAGTCCGTTGAGAGCCTTCTGCCATTGTATCGCTGTAAAATTTTGTAAACTTTGAAAATGGGCAGGATAATTGAGGGCATGAACACCAGCATCGGTTCTACCGCTGCCAAGTACTTTATGGAAGGTCCCTGTCAGTTGCTGGAGAGCTTTTTCGATTTCACCTTCGATTGTGGGAAGATTGGGCTGAACCTGCCAACCTACGTAGCGGGTACCGCAATATGTCAGCAGGAGAAGCCAGGTTCGCAAGTTTCAATAAAGGTAGGGGGATCAAGCAGCTTCTACAGCTCTCTCAGCCATTGAACGAATTTTACTAGGATCATTGCCTACTACCTGATCAACAAGTTTGCCGTCTTTCATCATAATGACGGTAGGTATTCCTCGGACTCCGAAGCGAACAGCAGCACGTTGATTGGAATCGACGTCGAGTTTGCAAACTTTAATTTGCTCACCATGAGATTCTGCGATGGAATCTATCACAGGTGCCAAGGCTCGACATGGTCCACACCACTCAGCCCAGAAATCAATCATTACGTAGCCAGATCCTGTTTGCTCATCAAAGGAATCATCAGTGAGGTGAATAACTTTTTCGCTTGCCATAAAAACGCTCTCTATTCAAGGGTAAAAAAACCAAAATATCAGACCTCCACTGGGCTGACAAGGTCTATCTAGGTTCAGAGTATTGAAGCCAGGTTGGTAGCTTTAGAGCTTTGGGAGAAATTCCTGACAGCTTTTCTCGAGAAATTCCCAAAAAGCGAGGCTGGCTGGAAGTAGTTTTTTCTTGAAGACGCACCAAATACCAATGTCGAACAAGCGGAGTGCCAGCTACATCCAAAACTGCCAAACGTTCTTCCTCCACTTCAGCTGCGATAGTATGTGCAGAGATGAAAGAGATGCCTAGCCCTGCCATGACGCCTTGCTTGATGAATTCATTACTGCCCATCTCCATACCTTTGCGCCATTCAATCTTTTGTTCTGTAAGAAAGCGATGAAGCAACATCCTTGTTCCAGAGCCTTGTTCTCAAAGCAAAGGCGTTTTATTGATGATCTTCTCAAAAGTAATATTTTTTATGTTCGAGAGAGAATGTGAGGGAGAGGAAATAAACACAGGTGGATGGTCACAAATCACTTCTGAGATAACCGCAAGGTTCTCGGTGGGCGTCCCATGATGGCAAAATCAAAACTTGCTGAACGGAGACCAGAGACAATTTCCTAGCGATTACCTACCTTCATGTCCAGATGAATCTCCAAATGATCTTTCAAAAACGCAGCAATCGCTTTCGGCATAAAGTATTTTGCTATACTGATGACTCCAATTCTAATTATTCAACCTTCAACACCACGCAAATTATAGATGAACTTTTCAGCTTGTCGGAACTGCTGCTCTAGTTGTTTCACTAAATCAAAGATCACCTTCTCAGCTTCTGCCCCCGCTCCAATAGAGG
>JAQWOT010000108.1 GCA_029245725.1 SAR324 cluster bacterium
CACACAACCTCAATGATATTTTTACAGCCTCTGATCGGATTCTTGTTCTACGGCAGGGACGTGTGGTTGGAGAGAGCAAGATCAGCGAAACCAGCCGAGAAAAAGTGGTCAGTCAAATGGTGTCTGGCTAAAAAACAATACATTCTTAGTAAGGAACTTTTTGATGTTGGAAAAGAAAAACCTACGAACTCGACGTCTGTTTCGCAACAATGGCCGTGCCTTAGTGATTGCCATGGACCATGCACGTGTTTTTGATACCGTCACAGGTCTAAAGAATATTACCGAGGTCGTCAAGGCAGTACGTGCTGGAGGAGCCGATGCCATTTTGACTCCTTGGGGCTCTACGGTTGCTGCGACAGAAGCTCTGAACGGTGGTGGCTGCTGGCTCAGTGTAGACATCACTCCTCAGAGCATCCAAAGCACAGTGGAAATGGCACTGCGTCTTGGAGTTGATGGGATCAAGGTAGAAGTTTACCCCTGGTGTGATCCAAAAGATGATTACTTCAAGCGCTACCATGGAAATGAATCTGTCCTACATGGGATGCAGCTCGCTGCTGAATGCCAGAAATGGGGTGTCCCTTTGATGATTGAGAGCGTCCCTGGAGGTTGGCCCAACGAAACCATGCGTACTCCAGAGATGGTCGCAGCTGCAAGTCGTGTAGCTGCAGAAGCAGGTGCAGACTATGTAAAAACCTTCTACACTGGCGATAAGGAGAGTTTTCGCACTGTCTTGGAGAACTGCACGGTTCCCGTGTTGATTCTTGGGGGGCCAAAATCAGATTCTGATCGGGGAATCCTACAGATGGTACGCGATGCTATGGACGTCGGTGCGGTCGGCATCACGATGGGACGCAACGTCTGGGGACATGCGAACATTGAAGGAATGACCGCAGCACTCGCTGCCATTATCCATGAAGATGCGAGTGTCGATACAGCCTATCGCTTGGTGAAATCTTAGCTGCCAACTCTCCCCACTTGAGCCTCAATGCCTCGTCCTGCTTCTGATCTAATTGCTCGGATTGCCTGGCGCTATTATGTCCAGAAGCAGAATCAGGTGGAGATCGCTGCCAACCTTAACATCTCACGTCAGAGTGTTCAACGTTACCTGAGCCAAGCACTGGAGCAGGGCATCGTGGTCACACGCATTGACCATCACCATTTGAGCGAGTGCATGGAACTCGGCCAGGAATTGCAGTCTCGCTATCGTCTGAAACTTTGCGAAGTCGCTCCAGTCACCGCTGAACAAAGTGCTGAGGCGGTGTTTCAAAGTCTCTGTGCACTCGGTGCTCAGGTGATGGAACGCTTCATCCGCAAGGAAGATCCCTATACCTTTGCCCTGGGTAGCGGACAAACAATCCGCCACAGCATCAACCACCTTGAAGAATTTCAGCGCAACGATCACAGCGTCACTTCTCTGGTGGGCTTCACAACACCTGAAGGCAACCCCAGCGAATTTGATCTGGTCACTCCTTTTGCTGAAAAAACAGGTGCTCAAGGATACTACTTTCCCGCTCCACTAGTACTTCCTACTCTTGCCGAAAAACAACTACTAGAACAGCTGACCGTCTACCAACGTGTGATCAAAATCGTTGAACAAGCTAGCGTTGCCTTTGCCAGCATCTCTCCACTGCACACCAACTCGGCTTTTCTGAAAGAAGGCTTGATGACTACTGAGGAGTGGCAGCACCTGCAAAAACAGGGAGCTTGTGCAGAATTACTCGGCAGGGTTCTGGATATAGATGGGCGCTTGCTCAATGAAGAATTTACGAATCGTCTGGCTGGTGAGGTATTGAGGCCAAATCCAGATCGGCTGTTTGTTTGCATCTCTGGGGGTATTCAAAAGCACCAAGCTCTGTACTCTATCCTTCAGGGAAAGTGGGTCAATGGCCTCGTAACAGATGAACAAACTGCCCATTACCTATTGCAGATGGCTCCCACTTCGGTTAGATGAAGACCCACGATTAACAAATTCAATCATTTTCTGCGAGAGGCCTTGCGGTAGCCTCTGCTTCCTTGCCAGAGATATTTCTCATGAATTCCCCTTTACTTTTGGGTGTAGACGCTGGCTCAAGCCGAGTTCGGGCACTCATTTTCACACTGGAAGGTGACATCGTTGCGGAGGGTAGCGTTACTCCTCCACTGGAAACGCCATATCCTGGCTGGGCAACCTTGGATGCAGATCAACTCTGGCAAGCTTGCTGGCAGGCAATTCGTCGCGCCGTGCGGCAGGTAGAAGACTCCAAGCGAATTCAGTCTATAGCTGTGACCAGTGTTGCTGAAGCTGGAGTACCCTTGGATGAAGATGATCGACCTCTGCACCCGATCATCGCCTGGTACGACACACGCACAAAGCCCCAAGCCCAACGCCTTGCCGAACAAATAGGTGAACAGCGGCTGTTTGATACAACTGGGTTGAATATCTCCCCAATCTACACTCTCTGCAAGCAACTCTGGCTACGCGAACACAAACCAGAAGTCTTCAAGTCAACTCGTCGCTGGCTCCACACCGCAGACTACCTGGCTTGGCGTCTCTGTGGCATTCCAGCCACTGACTATAGTTTAGCCTCTCGGACCTTTGCACTCGATATTCATTCCTTGCAACTTGCCAGTGGTTTGCTGGAAGAAGTCGGTATTCCACCAAGCTGGTACCAGGAGTTTGTTCCATCCGGCACGCGACTGGGCCACATTCTTCCGGAAGTCGCTGAAGCTACCGGATTGTCACAGGATTGCCTGGTCTCTGCTGGTGGACATGATCACCTGATTGGTTCGATTGTCGCTGGAGCCTTGACCCCTGGAACCTTGGTCAACTCCATGGGAACAGCCGAGGGGGTAATGATCTTCATGGACAAGCCTCTAGCAGA
>JAQWOT010000109.1 GCA_029245725.1 SAR324 cluster bacterium
CACTTCAAAGATCCGTTGCCGGACACCCCGTTTGCTCCAGCGCATGTGACGAGTGTGAATCACCCGAAAATCACCAAAGCGTTCGGGCAGCCAAGGGATACCGACCCGATAACGGTAGAGCACTGCCTTGACAAAGAGGCAATTATCTTTGGCAGTAACCCTGACTGTACCAACTCTGCCGGGGAGCAGATGTTCGATCCGTTGCCACTGATCATCACGGAGAGTGTAGCGCCTGGTAGTCATTGGACTTCTCTTGAATAGGGAAAAGGAAAAAAAAGGCTTTTCCCCTTGAGGAGAACGATGTTCCTCAAACAATCAAATGTTTATTTGATGACAGGCCCTAAACTACATTGGAAGAAATTTTAAACCAGTAATACAATTGGAATTTATAAAAAAGAACTATGAAGCAAATACATATCAATTTCTTTGTTGGACACTAGATTATGAAACTGACAGCATCAGGCTCTTAACCCACTGAACATACATCGGGGGGGTGTTTGTGCGCCTGGGCGCAATTTTCGTTCAGAGTGACAGTCTGCGAGTGTGGGAGCCATATCACATTTTATCTGTTTGGTAGACTCTGGCTATCCTTTCAATGCTTCACTAATGCAGGGGTTTAAAATCAATCAGAAAATATGATCCTTTAGTTTATTAAGGGTTTCTCAGTAATTTTGAGATCGTCATCCAATGGAAGTATGGGCCTGATCCCATTTGTGGCTAAATAGGAGTGATAGGATTTTACAGCATCAATGGGTGATATTTCCTGACTAACAACAGCCCTCATAAGTTCAACTGTTTTCAAAGGTGCCTCTGAGAATTGTATCTTTCTACCAAATAGGGCCACACGTGCCCCATATTTTTCACCTTGATAGATTAATTCAAAAGTATCCCTAGTAGTGCCCTTGGATCCCCCTAAAATGCCAACAATTAATTTACTGGGATTGTAATTGCAGAGTTCTTCCATTGCGGTAGGTCCATTAAAAGGCATCTTTAAGAAAAGGGGTCTTTCTGGAATAGTTAAGCCAGCAAGAGTCTTAACTATGCAATCATTTACATATTTTGGTATTTCATCAGGTTGAATGCCAATATCAATTTTTGGATTAAAGATTTCAAGAAAATAATTCATTTCAATATCTCTGATTTCTGAAACAAAATCATTAAATTGGGACATAAAATTCAGATCAGAATTCAGATCATTAGAAAATGTAATAGAAAATAGGCCCAGATCAACGAAATCTTTAACAACATTCAAATTTGCTGACCTGAAATTTTTTGGGTTCTTATTACCATAACTAGAAAAACGCTGACTCCAAATGTCTGTAGCATCATTTAACCGAACAGCAGGTGTGACTGGTGAGTTATCAAAAATTCCCTCACCTACAAGTTGCTCAGCTGTAGATGCGGACATCAACATAATATCTACTAAACTCGATTTAGTTACTTGCCGCATTTCTTCGATATAATCAGTAAACGGGCGAGGCTTTCCAACGGCACTTTTGTCCTCTCCAACTACAAAAATTCCACCACCCATATCACCATCTTTAGCGTCTGCAATAATGAAGTCTTGGCATTTATAAGAACCGTTTTTAATTTTTTCTAACTTGATAGATAAACTTTTTTCCATAAGAGATTTTCCTTAAGAAAGAATATATTCAACTTCAGAAAGTGAACTAATAAAACCCGCAACAAAAAAATCCCCTAATCCAATTGTGGTAAGATTTTCTGATCTTATCTTATAAGAGGGCAAACAGCAAAAATCAGATTGACTAATATAATTAAAATATTTAGAAAATTCTAAAGACTTGTTTTCAATTTCGAGTAAATTCCCAATATTGGAATAATCTGTAAAATTCAAATAATCACCATAAATCATACGCGCAGAAGCAATATTTATGGCGTTTTGTAAACAACCTTTAAATCTAGCAGATTCATTACCAAAAAGTAAAGACCATCTTGAAGTGTGGATTAAGATTTTATCGAATTTGTGGTGGGTGCGTAGTGGAATAAGTGAATTGACTAAAAATTCTGGGTTCTCGATAAAATCATAGCTTTGAATAATATTTGCGAGCTCGTGTTCATTCATACTAAAAAAATTAACTTTCGGAAATATAAAATCTCTTACAAGTCTTTCAATTTTAAAGTTGTGATAGCCAGCATGTTCATAAAAAGTAAAAGTTTTATGTGAAGATTTTTCAAAAATATTATTTAAATTATTCAAATTTTTATTAATTAATGCTTCACATTTTATGGTGTTAAGACCGGAGATTAATAACACCTTAAAAGGAAAGTAAGAATCAATGATATTATTGTCTATCAAAATATTTTCGTTGATAGTATCATTTACGAAGATAATTCGTT
>JAQWOT010000110.1 GCA_029245725.1 SAR324 cluster bacterium
GTGTGAGGCGCTACGCAGAACATGCCTCTAAAATATCTCCTGGTAACATCGTACCCATAGATCAGCATGTTGAGCTACAGCTACAGATCTCAGGTCAAAAAAGTTTTGCAATCAAAATTGAAAAGCAAACATCGCTAGCACTTTTCGCTCAGCATACCGCTTAAGAATTTAATCTTTGCCTCGGTGCTTCAGATAATGCTGAAGTACTTCCAGTTCTAGAAAGAACTTGGGTTGCACAGCATGAACATGACGATGAAGTAGGCTCAGTAGCAATAGAGGCTGAAGGTGATGTTAACGCCAACAAATTAAATGCTTGGCTTGGAAAACTTCTTCGGGAAAAAGGCATAGATATTTTTCGAATGAAAGGATTCTTAAGCATTGCAGGGGAATCTCAACGCTTCGTGTTTCAGGGTGTTCACATGCTTTTTGACGGACAACCTGATCGTCCCTGGGGAAATGAACCACGGCACAACCAGCTCGTCTTTATCGGACGAAATTTGGATGGAAATGCCATGAAGAGAGAGTTTGAGGCATGCCTAAACTAGTTAAAAATAAGGCGCATGGTGTGCTCCAAAATGGCTTCTTTGCTGCTGTAGATGACTATCCTATTGCGGGAGGGTGGGGGCTGAATGGAAAACTCTTTGCCGTTGGTGATGCAAGTGGATCTATTCAGGCCTTTGATGGAACATCTGGGCGGAAAATTTGGGGAAATTCCGAAGCTCACGTTGGAGGGATCATGAGTATGTCAGTCTCCTCCGAGGGGAAACAGCTTGCTAGCGTCGGGCAGGATGGGCAACTCGCAATCTGGGACTTTGCAGATGGGCAACTGCAACATCGAACTGAAATTGCGAGCGGTTGGGTCGAGCATGTGGCCTGGTCAAAAAGTGGCAACCACCTTGCGGTATCCTCAGGAAGAGTAGTCACTATTCTGTCATCATCTGGTGAAAAAATTTGGTCTTCAGAAAACCATCCCAGCACTGTTAGTGCTCTTGAATGGGTGACAGACCAAGAACTCAGTACTGCCTGCTACGGCCGTGTAACTTTTTTTAATACATCGTCAGGTAAGGAGAATGAACGTCTAGAATGGCAAGGATCTCTAGTTTCACTTGCTCTGAGTCCTGACGGGAATGTTGTTGCCTGTGGTAGTCAGGATAAATCTGTTCACTTCTGGCGGAGGTCGAACGGACAGGATTCTATGATGTCGGGCTATCCTTGGAAGCCTTCAGAGTTAGCCTTCAGTCATGATAGTATCTTGCTTGCTACTGGTGGAGGTGAAGATATCACAGTTTAGAGTTTTGAGGGGAATGGGCCTGAGGGTACAACACCGGGGGTGCTAGAGTTTCACAAGGCACCAATAAGCTCACTTGCATTCTCACATCATCACAGGCACCTGGCATCTGGGTGCCGCGAAGGTGGGGTTGTAGTTTGGTCATTAGGAAGACGTGGTGGTGGACATGCGCTGGGGGGCAGTTAATGGCTCTGTAGAAAACGTCTACTGGCGACCAGATGGCCGCAGTTTAGTTGCAATTGACTCCGAGGGAGGGATCACAGTTTGGCGAGTTAAGAAAATCTGAGGATTCGTTTTTCAAAGTGGTAACACAGTTAATTTAATTCCCTCAAAATTTAATTGATAATTAACCCATGATGATTCGATATCAATTTTTTACATAATATTTTGCCAAATTTATTTTTCAGGATTCCAGGTTGAGTATTATTTGAGAATGCATTTCATGCGATTTAGCTGGCGACACTTTCGATTTTTCTAATTTCTTGAAGCCAAATTTTTCAAAGCTTTTGCCTTCACCAACAACAGATTGATCAGGAAAAGTAGTAATGGTTTTGCCACCTTTTGATTTCACAAATTCGATAGCAACTTCCATTAACTGATTCTCAAAATCTTGTCCTTGTTGATCATAATGTAGAAAAAAGCATTTGATCTCAGCATGTTCTTCAGACAACCAAATCACAAGGAGTGAACCACGGATTTGACCCTCCTGCTCTAAGATCCAAATTTTTTCTCGTGGTTCTTTGTTTAAGGCAAAATTCGTTAATATTTGAGCAATCTCAAACTCAAACAATTTAGTTAATCCAATTTTTTGATGACACATCAGTCCACAAAGTTGAATCAACCCTCCTAGGTCACCAGGTTTAAATTTGTTTCTAATGACAAGACCCCCAGTTCCTGAACCACCATTTAGCTTCGATTCATTAGAATCGAACACCAGCCTTTTCCCAAAGCTAATGGCAGCATCTTCTGAATATCCAATTCTTCTGTAAAAATTCTGAGCAACAGAATTGGAACAGCGAAGCTGCAGATTCACCTTTGGACAACCAAGTTGTTTGAGACCTTCTTCAGCCGCTGCAACTAATTTTTTGCCTATTCCTTGATGTTGAAAATTGGGTAACACTCCCAGGTAATTCATCCATCCCCTATGACCGTCGTACCCGGCCATGATGCTGCCAACTAGCTGGTCACTTTGGAAAGCGCCCATTAAGAGTTCAGGCTGTACATGCATTTTGCGCTGGATATCTTTTTCAGGATTGTTCCAAGATCGAGCCAGTCCACATACCAGCCACAAATCAACCAGTTGCTGGTGCTCATAAGATTCAATCGGCCGAATTTTGAAGTTAGCTTTAGTAGGCAGATCCAAATTTTATTCAACCTAGGTGATTCATTTTATACATATTTCTTGGACTTAGTTGCTAACATCTCGCTCATAAACCTCT
>JAQWOT010000111.1 GCA_029245725.1 SAR324 cluster bacterium
CAATGATCTGTAGAAATCCAACTGGGATGCCTTCCACTTCGGCAATTAACTGCTCTCGCCAATCAGGTTGTCGGTTGAGTTCCGTTAGCCAGCCCCAATCCTCCGTGCCCTTTGCTGCAATGACATGTGGAGCCTTGTCCCATCGTTGTGGGAGTTCCAGATCGCTGAAGCAGGCTGGGCGTAGTTGGATCATGTGATTTTATCTATTCGACGAGGACTGACAGTAGGTATTGCGTTTACTGGCTTTTGCGCGACTGGAGATGATGCATCGAGGACTTCTCATCATCTCCAGAAGTAGCCCCACTCTGCTGTACAGGCAACTCTACGACTATGTCTGGGGCCTGCCGAAACCGGAGAGTCAGTGAGTGTGATTCTCTAAGTTTAGGTGCCTGTTTCAAGTTGGTCAGCATGATGTGATAGCCTCCGGGTTTGAGCATCACCATGCCTTTTGCAGGAATTTCAAGAGAATCCACAGGGTGCATCTTCATCATACCGTTCTCTTCCTTGACGTTGTGAATTTCCACTACTTCAGCCAGAGGTGAGCTGGCCCCAATCAGGGCATCTGCCTGATCTTGGTGATTCATCAAAGTCAGGTAGGCAACCCGAGTCTCCAGTACCCTTTGCCGCAATAATATGAGGGGCATTGTTCCATCATCGAAGCAAAGCCAGATCACTAGGCTTGGGTGGATGCAATTATACTGGGGATTAACTCCCACTCCACTCAGTTTGCTAGTGTGTGTTGCATCCAGATTTTGTTGCGAGGATGATGGAATTATTGAGCATAGTGTGAAAACAACTGTGCTTGATAAAGTAGACTAAAGACAGACTCGGCTAAGTTTTTTAGGAGAACTGAGTAAAACTTGTCAATATGCTGAGAGCCAAAGCATCCTTGTACAGTTGACTGATAACATTGAGCAAAAAAAGGATCACGAAAAGATGATTGCTTCCGATACTCTTGGACACAATTAATTAAATCTGAAGCATCCGCCGTTGGTCAGATCTGGGTGATCAATTTATGGCACCATCGCAAGAAGTTTGGTTGTTAGGACATAGCTGAAGAAAGAATGTGCAATAGCCGCGTATGATAATGCGCAGACGGGGAACACCGCCGGTATTCCTCTGAAGTCGACAACGGGATTCCAAAGCAGCACAGATTTAATTCTTGACATGATCTAAAACTAATGTAATTGGGGGATAAAATTTAAGATCATCGTCGGGACTTACTACACCGTAGGTTGAAATTTTCACTCGACCTACCAGTAATACTCTGATCTAGCCCAAATCCAGCACCTCAAGGGCTATTCCTGTCAATCAGAGTATCCAATTCAAAATGCTAGAATAAATATTGTTCTCGAAAGATTTGCCAGGGAAAAGTCAGTTTGACCCATTGGCACGATCGAGTCCACAGATCAATTTCATGGAGTGTAAACGGAGTTCTGCCCGATGTAATTGGGTTGATTAATTTCCAGAAAATTCTCAACTCCAGGAAGTTGTGTGCAGGGAGATGCGAATCTGAGAGAGTTGAAATAAAAGAGACTTACTTTGGTTTAAGCCAAAACCTGCAAAAGATCATGCAAGATGGTTCAGTCAACTAAAAATCTTCAGAGAAGAAGAACTGTAAAGATCACTAAATCATTAATGATATGCAGAAGTGGCCAGAGAATAATAGATGAGATGATGCTATCGCAATAACAGCAATCTTAAGGAACGAAAATGAAAAATTTAGGAATGACAAAAATCTCAATAGCAATGATCAGTATTATTCTTATTAGCCAGGCATGCTCAGAAAATAAAAGCAACAAAATGGTTGTTGAATGTACGGACAAATTATCGACAGAAATAATTATTCAACCTCAATGGGCTACTGAAACAAAACAGCGATTGGATGGTAGAAAAGATATAAACTATTATCTAGAAACCAAAGAAGAAAACTATTCTTTGAATTCTGGAGGTGAAAAATATGACTATAAATCTGAAGGATTTACTGATGATGAGGCATTGTTTTTGACTAATTTATTGGAAAAAGTTAACCAGTCAATTATTTTGAATTTTAATCAAAAA
>JAQWOT010000112.1 GCA_029245725.1 SAR324 cluster bacterium
CTGATGGGGGGGGGGGTAAACATCATCAACACAAAGTAAGCCCCCACCTCAACAAGCTATCCTCAAGTATCATCCAAGCTAATCCAACACTCTGAGTGTTCTCTCAGGAAAGAGACCGCCGGAAACAGCCAGGTTAGTCAAAAGGTCCCAAATGTCGTGGAAAGCAAAACAAAAGGTACTGTGAGTAAGCTACTTACAGAGTGGTAGACAGATTTTACAGAAGAGAATAGATACTCCACACACAAATTGAGATGGCTAATTTGAGTGATCAACATTAGCAAAATTAAGCCCCCCAGGTATTCAAATGGACTTTGATAAATTGACGCTTTTCATTACAAAACGAAAATGAACGCTTACGTGCTGTAAAAACAAGCACAACTACTTGAAAACGAGAATGAATCCATCGTTTTTAAAGAATTTCAATTCTGGTACTACCCTTGCAGTAAACCTATTTAGAACCATTCTTTCCCTACACGAACCAGACCTGACTCTTGGCTTCGTCAAGGAAGATTGGGAATCCAAACTTGGTTTTGCGCATGGTAGTGCTCATTGAATTGAAGGTTCAGCAAATGAGATTTTATAAATTTCAGCTTGCTTTTCAAGGGTTAGGGTCTATCATTGCCTCCTTGTAATCTAAGTAGATATGTTCTGACATTGATGGGTCTTTAAGTTCCTAAGTCAGAACGGACAAGGTGATTTCCGCGGCCACGCAGAAATGTGAGGAAAAATGAGTTGTCTTCCCCTGCTAACAGGATTCATAGGCAAACCAGTTTTTCCTAAGCTTCACAGGATCGATCAAAAAGATTCTGCCCACGGGAAATGTGAACCTAAGGAGCGGGTTGCTCATTGTTCTTCGGTGAAACTGAGAGGGTTCTCCGTAATTTATGACTTCTTTGAAGGATATGTGTTTATGAAGCCGAACATGATTAAAAAGTGGAGCATTGCCTTACTCGTGGCCGCCGGAGCTGCCGGCCTCACTGGCTGTGAGGGAATGAGAGTCGACGATGGGGCAGCCACTGCCACAAATAATGGGAATATTGAGAACAGGACAACCCTAAAGACGAATCTTTCTGGAGTAATTGTTGATGACTTCGGAATGCCCGTTCAAGGTTTTACTGTCAGTGCATATGGGCGGACGACCACATCTGATGCAGATGGACACTGGGTGATGAATGACGTACCGGTCACAGGCGTAACAGTTAATTCCACAGCACAAAATTTAGAGCAAACTAATCTCTCTACCACTGGCAGAATCTATGTTTCTTACCAGAAAGAAGGGTATGCAACATATCACAGCCGTATCGATAATGCTCAGGCAGTCATAACTCATTATGGCACCGCTGGAGGAAATCCAAACAGCATCGTTGTCAGCAACCTAGTTGCTTCTGATCGTGTCAAAATTCCTGCTCTTATCAACAGTCTGACGGGTGTCTTGATTGACAAAGGTACCCTCTGGGACGGCACTGTCGGATCTTATGCAACAGCCTCAGCAGGAGTTCAAGTACGCTTGGTGCCTGAAGTTCAGGCGAGTGATACAGCAGCTGGTTGGGCACTTTACGGTGGTAGCAGTTGCCAAACCGAGTGCGGTTTCTTCGGACTACCCGAATACGTAACACAAACTGATGCTAACGGTGCATTCACATTTGGCAAAGTTGCAAAATTAGATGGCGGATATGTACTTCGTATAGACAATTACGGCTATCGTGCCAGTGAGCGCCCTAACGATGTCGCAGGATTCAGTTACAACTGGAACGCCAACAATGCAAACAGCATCTACAACGGCAATTTTACGCCGCTCACTGTCACCCAAGGTGAGTGGGAAATTACAAATGACAAACTCGGTCTCGGCTTTGACGTTCATGGATCAAATTCTATCGACAAGCTAATCAATCTTGGACCACTTTACATTCAGGATTATC
>JAQWOT010000113.1 GCA_029245725.1 SAR324 cluster bacterium
ATTTCCTGAAAATATCGAGGTCAACCCAGGCCCAGGACAGAAACCACCCAATCCCCAACCCAAACCAAAAATCACCGCCCCGACTACCAACGGTCGATCAATCACCTTAGACGTTGGTAACTGAAAGGAACTCGTAAAGCGGGGTTGTTCATTTCTTATAATCAGTCGGTAGAGCAGCATATACACACCCGTCCCCCCACCCATCACAAAAATTAGGCTGGGGTCCCAGTTTCCAGTGAAATCCAGGAAACCAATCACTTTTCCGGGTTGGGTCATCCCACTGATCGCTAGTCCAATTCCAAAAACAAAGCCTACTGCAAGGCTTATTAAGTTTTCACGACTACGCAGCACCTCAATCATAATAAGCCTCCTAACAGATGATTGGTGATCCAAACCATTCCGATTCCAGCAGCCATGAATGCTCCGACCGAGGCCATCGAACGCAAAGAGAGTCTACCGATTCCACAAATGCCGTGTCCACTGGTGCAACCACTCCCAATTCGAACACCGATACCAACGAGAAAACCCGCCAACAAGGCAGTGACCATGCCCCGCTCAGCGGTATCCACAAACATCTGTGGTGAAACCAGCACCATCACCAGGCCCGCCAAAACCATCCCTCCAATGAACATTGCTCGCCATGCGATAGCCCCTGATTGGGGGACAAGAAGACCACGAAAGATACCGGAGATCCCTGCAATTTTTCCGTTAAAATACATCAAGGCTGCGGAAGCAAGGCCGATCAGGACACCTCCCAGCAGAGGCTCCCAGATCGAAAAATCCTGAATTTGCATAATGATCCTAGTAGTTGAAGAAAAGTATTTGAACCAAAGCCAGAGACATTGAACACCTGATTACAGTTGGTCAAAGACTCCAAAGCCCCTGTCAATTCACTGGATAACCAGCCTGATCCCAATGCAGCATCCCAGTGGTCGGTACACAGATAATGTTTTCCAAACCTTTGTTGTTGAGGGAACTGGTTGCGTAGCGTGCCCGCCTGCCGGAGCGGCAGAAGAGATAAACTTTTTCGTAGGTTTTAAATTTATCGAGATACTGTGCCTCATCACCCAGCGGGACGTTAATGCTACCTTGGACGTGCCCGTTGCCGTATTCCTGGGGAGTACGAACATCAACCAGCAAAACACCCTCAGAAGGATTCTCACTGAGGTTCTTGATCTCTTCCATCGTACAAACAGTTTCACTGCTCTGCTCTTCAGTCACACCACAGTCGAGATTGGCAGACAATGATTCATCGATGCGTTTCGGATACGGCAGATTTAGATTGTTCATAATTCTATTGAAGTCTTCAAAAGAGTTGTCTGTTCTCAATCTTGGATTGAGGCGTTTTTCTTCACCAACCGATGTGACCAAGCGTCCCCGGTAATCATGTCCTGGATAAATCAAGGTTTCATCCGGCAATGAGAAGATTTTTTCGTGAATACTACGATAGAGGTTTTCTGGACTTCCTTGTTGGAAATCCGTCCGGCCACATCCACGAATCAAGATGGTGTCTCCGGTAAACACCATGTTCCCAACCTGGTAACTAGTGCAGGCATCTGTATGTCCCGGAGTCGCCAGCGCCTTTAAGGTATGCTTGCCAAAGTGAAGCTCTTGTCCATCCTCCAAAAGAATATCTGCACAACCGACCCCAGCTGGCTTCCCAAC
>JAQWOT010000114.1 GCA_029245725.1 SAR324 cluster bacterium
CGCATCGGGTCGAGCAGGCGAGAATCAACTGAAATTTGTGAAAGGTAGAGTGATAGATCATTGATCGGCTGGATCTTGCGCACGAGGTAGCCCGCTTTATTCCGGACCAGATCCAAGCGTCCACTCTGGCGCTGGAGGGAATTCGAGGAGTTGAGGATCAATTCCAGAATTGCATCAGCCTCCTTGCGCATACGTTGCACTTCCTCCTCCGAGAAGACACGCTCCATCGCTACGTAGCCATGTTCCTGAAAATATTGGATCCAGTTGTCTTGATTAGTTGTCATCATCTACCCAAGTTTGCTATGGTCTCCAAAGAAACCTGATTTGAGGAATGCAAAGAAGTTAGTCCCTGCTAACCAGAGAACAAACGCCTGCACTTTAGGAGAATGAACATGAGCCTAGCAGAATTTTTCCGGACCCTCTCCAATAAAGTGCGTTTTGCTACTTGGACTGAGGAGGAGCAAATCGCTTTGTTGAAGATTGTGGATGATCTATACCGAGCTGACAGGCACTATGCTGCAGAAGAATTAGAAGATTTTCGCCAGAAGTTATCCATCTCTGCGGTCTATCAAGAGGATCTCGAACATATGCCCGTGGAGAAGGCAATAGGTATTTTGAAAGAAGATCCTAGCAAGCTCGATCTCGCTTATACGATCCTAGCAGAAGCTGTTTACAGTGATGGGCGCTTTGTGCAGGAAGAACGAGAGTATCTGGATCAACTGATCAATCGATACCAATTGGATGGAGCACAACTGGAGAAGCGTTTGAATCGTGAACTCCGTAAAGCTGGCAACGAAGATCTGACTTAAAAATTTGCCCTCATAAAATGAATAGAAGCTTACCTGAAGAATGTTTTTGGGGCTGTTTTGAATCCACAACTCATCCATATTGATAATTCTAAAGTTCCATAGGAAGCACAACATCTTACTGTGAAACGTCTTGACACACAATTTAGTCCTTCCATTTACCCTTAACTATCACCTAACGAAAATAATGTTAGCTCAGCGCAAATGGTAATTAGCGACCATACTCTCTCAAAGTAGAATGCCAACATTCCTTCGAGTCCCTAAAAAAGATTAAATTCAACTCGGTTTAAGAATTCCTAAAAACCACGTAAAGTCTATTCTGCGATAGCTACATTTTGTTTCTCCCCTGGCTCTCCTCAACAGAATAATAAGAATAATTTATAGTCATCTCAACAAGTCAAGTTTGGTTGTTGACAATCTTCCTAACATTTTGGAAGTGACATGAATCAATTCAAAAAAGCAGTAGTATCAATCATCAAGCAAATGAGTTTGGGTAGTTTCGCTTTGGCAATCTTGGCGCCAAACATAGCCTTCGGAGAAATTCCAAAAGTGAGCAGTTCTTGTCCAAGTAATGGCAAAGTTCTGGAATTGCCTATTGAGTAAAATCATCACCATGGGCGTTAGATGCCATTCCAAAAATTGGGAGATCCTGTCCAAGCTATTGGAGATCCTCCGCAGGTGCTTACTGTGTGAAGTCTTTCCCAGCCTCTCACGACGCCATTCCAAAATTTGGTGTCTTTGCCCAAGCAGTTGGACTGCGTCTGCAGGGGCCTACTGCTTAAAAAAATGAGTGAAGTTTAACGCAATTGAATCTTTGAAATACGGACCTTATTGAAATCAGGAAATGGTACTTCGGAGGATTGAGAAGTTCAGTAAGCTACTCGCGTAGAAATAATTCAGTGGAGGGAAGGTTTGATGTTGTTTTGTAGTGGAGGCAAGGAAGATCGAACTCCTTACGTTAATCCTTATTTAATAATCAAACCTGCTATAAGTGTCCATATACGTGTCCAGCATTCCAAAATTCACTACCTAAATCTAAAGTTTATTTACTCTCAAGCAAGCGGCGCCTTTTCTCTTTAATCTCTCTCAGATTAAATCCTCCCCTATCTTTGCTTTCTTAAATTTATTATTAAAAAGGAAACTTTTTTCCAAGATTTTAATATCTTCAACTCTGAATTTCTTTTTTTATTCTAGCCATGTTGAATAAAAATATATAAAACACGCTGGATAATTTTTTAGCTTGACATGTTAATGAGAAAATATTAAACAAAAATTCATTTTTTTTGTTCGTCAATTCTAGAAAAAAAGGATTATTATGACTGAAATTAATAGACGTAAAATGTTGAAAATATCTGCTTCAACTTTAGGGGTACTAGTGACAGGAGGTTTATTATCAAAAAGTTATGCTAAACCATCTAGGGATATTAGAACTCAAATAGATATCTTTAATTTTGGTGGAGAGGCTCAACAAGAACATCAAAAAGGAATCTATAAGAAATTTAATAAGGAATATCCAAATGTAACAATTAATGATATTTATAAGCCTTGGCCAGGAGGTTGGGGCGTTTATACAAATAACTTTAAAATGAGGGCGTTAGGGGGTTTAAAAACAGATATTTTGTCAATAGCAATAGAAGGAACACAAGAAAGTATTGATACCGGACTTTTATTGCCACTGGATGATATGATAAAATCAAGTGATGAATTGAAAAAAATTGTAAACCAGTTTGAGCCAGCTTTACATAACGGTTTAAAAGCTACAGATGGTACTACTTATTTCATGACACGTGAGTGGAATAATATGATAATCCACTATAACACAGAAATGTTGAATGAAATTGGACTTGAAGAACCAAAACAAGACTGGACATGGGATGAATTTTTATATGCCGCTAAAAATTTGACAAGAGATGTAAATGGGAAAAAGGTATTTGGTTTTGGTATACCTTACTTTAATTTTGGGATGACTCCTTGGTGGTATACAAATAATACTTCTTATCTTACTGATGATTGGAAAAACTCAAATGTAAATGATGTAAAAATGGAAGAGTCTATGACATTTTTGCATTCGCTTTTGCATGAACATAAAGTTTGTCCTGCTCCTGAAGGAGTTGATGTGTATAAATTGATGAGGAATGAAGGTATTGCAATGACTGGTGCGGGTAGGTGGCCATTTCCTAGCTACATAAAAGATAACTTTAAACAAGTAAATATTGTAAATTGGCCTCGCCAGCGAGCTGCCACAACCGTATTTGGTTCAGGTGGTTATGCTATTACAAAGGAATGTAAGCATCCTGAGTTGGCAATGGAATTAATAAAACACATGGTTGGCCAGGATCATCAAACGGGTTATGTAAAGATTGGTACATCAATTCCATCATGGAGATCAGTGAGCCTAACCCCAGATTTTTCAAAGTTTCCTAAGAATGCAGAGAGATTTTTTGGAAGTTTAGATGATATTAAACCAGTTCCTTCGCCTAAGAATTTTTCAGAAGTAGAAAGTATCAATCTTAGACACATTGGCAAGATGATGACAAATCAGGTTAAAATAAGAAAAGGGATGAAAGATTGGCATGAAGAGTTACAAAGAGCAATGGATGAAGCTTATGGTTAAATATAGTCTCTAAGTTTAAAAATGAGCTATATCCACAACTTGCCACAATGTCTCTTCGACTCTTCTAAACGATCTCCAGTAAGTCGGCTTCAAGCGTAGCTTGAAGTTGAGGAAAGCAACGAACCCGTCGTTGTCGACGTTGTTGCTTGATGCCGCCCACCGCTTTTCGATCGGATTCATATGCGGTGAATACAGTGGCAAAAATAGAATCCGGAGCAGATGATCGGCCAGGTACTCTCGCACTTCGCGAGCGAGCTGCGGCCGAGCATTGTCGGGGATCAATACATGATTTTCATGAAACTGTGGCCACAGTGGTTGCACTGCAGCTTCTTGTCGCGGCCAAGCGAGTCTTCAAAACACCAAGGTACAAAGACCTTTTCAGCACTCATCGCCGCGATGAGTGTATGTTTCTTGGGTTGGGTTCGCTGATGGTTGAAGTTCTTCACATGTTGTCCCTCAGTTGATCGTTCAATGTAGCGAATCCAGTCAACGTAGATGGCCGTTTCGTGGCCACAAAGGAACTCTAACTTCGGTTCTTGCAGCAACGGCATCAACTGCGCGATAAAGTCTGCCACTGTTGCAGCCAGCGCTCAGAGAGAGATTCGGAAGAGACAGGTCTATTTTTTGAGCGACCATTTGAGTTTTCTAAGGTGCACACTGACCCCTTGCTCCGTCAAACGCACCCCGCATTTTCTCTAAATTTCGCCAGCATCTTCTCACAGAAAAGCATCGGGGTATTGTTGAGCATATTCAGCAATGCACTGGCGTTCGCCCTAAAGGATTTTTTCAGAGTTGCCACTGCCTGCACGACGGCGAAGATCATCTTTGGAACGCTGAAGAATACGTTTTACCGTGCTGAGAGAGAACAGAAAATTATCCGCCAGTTGCCAGTGAGAGACCGACGGCAACTCATAGCGTCCATGAATGCGTTGTCAGGCTACTAGAGATAGTTACATACCTTACTCTAGGATGGATTGTGAGGTCAAATGAAGCTAGATCATATCTAAGTTTAAAGACTATAAAAATAAATATTCAGGGCTTTATAAAGCTCTGAATCATTTAAATGAAATAGAATGAATAATACAGCTTTCAAGTATAATAGATCAATTAATTCCTATCTTTTTATATTACCGACATATATTCTTTTTATATTATTTGTTTTAATACCGTTATTCCAGGCATTCGATATAAGTTTACAGAAATACAATATCCTGGGAAACTCAAAATATATTGGATTTAAGAATTATTTAAAATTATTTGATGATAGTAGATTAATTGTGATGTATTCAAACACAGTTTTTTTTACTTTTTTTGCTGTAATTTTTAATACTAGTATAGGATTGTTATTAGCTGTAATGCTTAACCAAAGAATGCCTAATTTGGTACGAAATTTATATCGATCTATCTTCTTTTTCCCATTATTACTAGCACATTCATATATCGCTATAATATGGAAATTTCTTTACCAAAAGGATACAGGTGCGTTTAATTATTATATAACAAACTTTGGATTTGACCCGATACCATGGTTGAATAGTGCTGAATGGGTTTTACCTTCAATTATAATAATGGATGTATGGAAGAATACCGGGTTCGCTATGTTAATATTTTTAGCAGGTTTGCAGAATATACCAAAAGATGTGATCGAAGCAAGCGTCTTAGATGGCGCAAATAAATTAAAAATTTTTATTTTTATTAAATTACCTTTATTAACTCCCACAATTTTGTTTGTACTCGTAGTGTTTATGATTGGAGCATTTCAAGTTTTTGATTCAATAGTTGTTCTAACGGATGGTGGACCTGGAGATGCTAGTCGAAGTGTAACAATGTACATATATCACTTAGCCTTTGAAAAGTTTGATATGGGTTATGCTTCTGCAGTTTCGATGACATTATTCTTGATAATATTATTACTTACTATTTTCCAGTTTTGGCTGAGTAAAAGATGGGTCCATTATGAATAAAGATAAAAGTATAAACCTTATAAACATTTTTATAGTATCAATAAGCGCATTTTTGTTCCTAATGCCAATTTTATACATGTTTTCTACATCATTAAGACCAATGAATGAGTCTTT
>JAQWOT010000115.1 GCA_029245725.1 SAR324 cluster bacterium
CGACAAGCAGTACCACCTTCGGCAAGCCTTTGTGGCTAATTGTGCCAATAAACAATCTGACAAATTCCCGGTTCAGCGCATTTCGTCTCTAACATACCCCCTTGTTATGAGACAACATGCAAATTTCCTCTCGCCAGAAAAAACGGTAATACCTACTACACACTCCGAATCCATGTACATGGTTACCCTCCACTTACCAAGACCTTTCCTACACAACGTGAAGCAATCAATTGGGGCAAAACTACCAAAGGTGATCCGAACACAGGAAGACTTGGTTCGCCTCTTTCCCATGCACATACACTGAGAGAGGCAATTGAGCGATTCCTCGAAGAACAGTCACTTGGATACGGCTCCTGGCTCCAGGAAAAGTGGAATAAAGCATCTCTGGGTTGGTGGTTTTGTCAGTTTGGTGGCTTAAAGCTGCCCGAACTGAAGCCGATGACAATCGTCCAGGCTCATGATCTTTTGAGAAGATCAGTAACAGCAAATGGAAAGTCCCATCCTCAGAAGAAGCTGCGCTCTCACTCCACCTGCAACCGTTATGTCTCCTCACTGTCTGCAGTTCTAAATTGTGCCCTAGAACTTTGGGGTTGGATCGACGAAAATCCTTGGAGAGATTTGCGTAGACTTCCTGAAAACAATCACCGCACTCGTTATCTGACCGAGAAAGAGCAGCAGCGATTACTGAGAGTCTGCAAATTTGACTCGAATCTCCATGATGTTGTGTTGCTTGCACTGCTGACTGGCACAGGGCGTGGAGAAAGACGCAGTTTGAGATGGAGGTACGTAAATTTAAAAAAAAGAACTGTGACGTTCGTTTAAACCAAGAACAACGAAATTCGGCAAGTACCTCTTATTGATCCTGCTGTTGCAATGCTGCAGTGTTGATTTCCCCAGAGAGTCAGGGGTATGCACGATTGGGTATTCCCAGCAGACAAAAGGCTAAAGCCTTTCAGATCCTGCAACTGAGGTTTACGTTCAACAACATAAAAGTGTTCCGCAATTTCTGCAAAGAATTCTGGTTGGAAGCCTGAATCAATATCCTTGAGTGCTACTTCCCAGCCGAGCTTGTAGATGTGATGTGAGGGTTCGCTGACTTCAGAGCTTAGTCTGGAAGCGATGTTTGAATGAGTGAATTGATTTAAATCAATCATAGCGCAATCTCCTGGTTGGAGGTTAGCGAATCATCATTTGAATTGTTAGATTGGTAACTCGTTAGGGACGATGCACAAACAATTATGTACAAAGTTCCCCTATTGAGCTTGGAGGGTGGTCTCGTAAGCAGCTCAGGTACAAGGCTTAGCTCATCAAACCTAGCCGCACCCCAATTGAAACCAATAGATTGAAGATAGTCCAAGAGTTTCTGAAAATAAATACCTGACTCACCAGCATCTTGACTTCATTCCTTCGCGTATTCTTTCATTCATGGCGCTGGATACCGATTCAAGTTAAACGTCTGAGTCAATTCTCCAGCGGCCTCCAACCTTGTAGCTTGGCAAATAGCCGCTCTGACACCTGCAGCAAACCGTTGTCTCGCTGACATCTAGCTCGAAAGCCAGCTTTTTAGGAATTCGATAATTCATTGGCTATTTATGATTAACGATTGTAATCAACCTCTAGTATATATTCTTGACAATTTCTACCTATAAATTGATAAGATTGACTTTCCCAGAGAAATAGTGTTCTAGGAACAGCAATTTAGCCGTTTTACCAAAATAGAGAGGTGAAAATGCATAAGGTTTTGCTAACGCATCAGATTGTACCT
>JAQWOT010000116.1 GCA_029245725.1 SAR324 cluster bacterium
GCTCTACCCTCATGCTCCAAAAGGGCTGGAGTAGCTGCGGCACGTTTTAGAATGGCACCCCCAGGAGCCAAGTTCCCATGGAGTGCAATCAAACCTCCCTTAGACTCTACTGGATCTCGCAAAGCTCTGATTACACTTTGATCAATTTGCTCTGAACTTTCCTTTTTGAGGTGTTGCACCAAGCTTTGTCCAGTCACATTTAGGGTGTGGAGATTCAACTGCGAAGCAAGCGCACGTAAAACTCCATCTAACCCGCCCGCTGTATGAAAATCTTCCATGTAACCAGTCCCCACAGGTTTGAGGTCCAACAACACCGGGGTTTCATCCGAGAGTTCATTAAATCGCTTCAAGTCAACTTCCACACCTGCTCTTCCAGCAATGGCGGTGAGGTGAATAATGGCATTGGTCGAACCTGAAACACTCAGTAAAACTCGAAGTGCATTTTCCACCGATTCCTTAGTGATCAGTTGATCCAGCTTTGGACCACCTTGGATGGCCATTTTAGCGGCCAAGGCCCCAGTTTGTTCAGAAGCTCTCAATCTGTCTGCATGAACAGCAGGAATCGATGCAGTATTTGGTAGCATCACCCCAAGGGTTTCTGCGATCACCGCCATACTGGATGCTGTACCCATCACCGCACAAGTCCCCGAAGTAACCGCCAGATTTCCCTCAATCTGATCGATTTCCTGCTGAGAGAGGGTCCCTGCACGATATTGAGCCCAGAAACGACGGCAATCCGTACAGGCTCCCAGACGATCTCCCTTGTAGCGACCTGTCATCATTGGCCCAGCTACTAGCATCACGGCTGGTTTTCCAGCTGAGACTGCTCCCATCAGCAAGGCTGGAACTGTTTTGTCACAACCTCCCATCAAGACAACGGCATCCATTGGCTGGGCCCGGATCATCTCCTCTACAGCCATCGCCATCAGATTGCGGTAGACCATGGAAGTTGGGCTGAGGAACACCTCCCCCAAGGAGATCATCGGAAAAGGCATCGGCAAAGCACCTGCAGCCAGCACCCCTCGTTTAACTGCCTCGAGCATCTCTGGGAAATGCCGGTGGCAGTTGTTGAAACCACTTTCAGTGTAACAGATGCCGACAATCGGCTTATCCAGGGATTCATTGGTGTAGCCCATGGATTTCGCAAAGGAGCGTCGCAGATATTTAGCAAACTCTGGATCCCCATAATTGGTCAACCCGTTAGCGAGTCCCTTTGAAATTTCAGACATTTGAGTAACCTTTTGCCAGAACGTGTCGATTATTCGAAAAACCGATAGTATAAGAAGCGATTCATGGATGCAATTGCCTCCATGTTCCTGTATTGACATCTGGAATCATGGTCAAAATATGAAAGTTGAAAAAGTGACTGTAGGGCTCGTTGGCCTGGGTATGGTCTGTGAGAGTCATCTCGGGGCTTATTCAGCCCATCCAGATGCAGAGGTCATGGCTGTCTGTGATCTTGACGCAACTCGTTTAAAAGAGATCGCAAATAAGTATGGTATTCCCAAAACCTACACCTCTTATGAGCAGATGCTACAGGATCCAGAGATCAATACCGTAGACATCACCACTCCCACGATTTTGCATTCTCCAATGGCACTGGCGGCGGCCATGGCAGGAAAAAATATTCTCTGTGAAAAGCCATTCTGTTTGACGTTGACTGAAGGGCAGGAGGTTTGTGAGACCGCTCGCAGCAGGGGTGTCACGCTGATGGTTAGTGAATCATACATCTTCATGACCTCGCTCAAACATGCCCGAACTTTAATTGAAGCTGGTGAAATCGGTAAGCCTCAGCAGATACGTCAACGATTTGGATCGTGGGTCGAACGTCCGGGAGTACTGGAGACCGGCCGTCCAGTGACTGATGATCATCGTGGATGGCGGATGGACTCCAAAAAGGCCGGGGGTGCGGGCTTCCCTTGGATGTTTGATCATTGTGTTCATTTCTTTGCCACCGCTGAATATCTAATGGGGTCAAGAATCAAGGAAGTCTATGCACTGAAATCAGATATCAGCTGGATGAAGACTGCTTATCAAGTCGATGAAGGCGAAACGCACGTTTACCGTCCAGAGGACTCAGGGGACATCCCAATCATCACCTGGACCTACGACGATCCTGCCTGTCAAGGGGTCTGGATGCGAGCTGAAACACTGAATGGGAAGTTTGACCCTATGTATGGCTTCAGTTTGAGCATCATTGGTGACCAGGGAATGATTGAAGTGCTGGGTGAAGGAGGCCGAGGACTGCAATGGCTGGGGGAGAGCACACATCTTGTTCTCCACCGCAAGGATAAAGAAGCTCGAACTTTTCGATTTGATGAGGGTGGTGATGATCTCTGGCAGTCTGAGGTTTCGTATTACAGCAAAGCGCATCAGAATCAGATCAATGAGTTCATTGATGCGCTAATCCGTGGCCGTAAACCAAGCTACACCGGAGAAGACGGAAAACGAGATGTGCAAACCACAATGGCGGCAATTTGCTCCGCAAAGGAAGGACTACCTGTTCGTGTTGAAGAGGTGACAGACCTTCGCTTTGCGAAAATTCCAGAAGATAGAGCTTGATTTCCCAACCCTTCGATTTATTTCCGGATGAAGCGGAAGAACGAGGTCTGGCTGAAACGCTCCCCCGGACGCAAAGTAATGGATGGAAAGTTTGGCTGATTTGGAGCATCTGGCCAGAATTGTGGTTCCATCGCAATGCCTGCATGCCCACCATAAGGCTTCCCCGAATGACCAAGAACAGGAGAAGTATCT
>JAQWOT010000117.1 GCA_029245725.1 SAR324 cluster bacterium
AGCAATGGAAGGGCTTGCCTACCATGAGCTATGGCACAGATTTTCTCAAAACCTATGAAAATCTGTGCCATAGCTTTACACCACCAAGGCAAGACATTCACGACTCAGATCGAATCACTCAATAGTCGACTCAGGCATTACCTGGCCTAATTGCACCGTAGGATGCTGTGCTATAGTAAATCCAAAAGGATGTTAGAAATTTCTTTGAAGCTACTCATCCATAAACTAAACAATGCTTAGGCGCCAACGCCCATTTAATTTGACCAGTCATTATTAGGAGGCCTAGCTGAGATTATTCAAACGAAGGTTTTTGAATGAATCAAGTAAGGGGCAGGAATTTTCGGTGAGAGATAGATTTCAAATAACAATTTTTTTCATTTCAACGCTAATTTCTTTACTAGAAACACACCTAGTCTCTTAGGATGGCCATACTCTCTGGCTTCCATGTAGCCCAGATCAAGTTTTCACCAATGGAATTTCCTAGATCTGGATCTACAAAGGCACGCAATTTTTCATTTGGAGTCCCCTCAACATGTAACTCAACAAGCATCCGACTACCCAGGAAGATTCTATTTACCAGTTTCCCTCTGACTTGATTCACCCGATCAGGGCACCTTTGATGAAATTCCAATCTCTCTAATCTGACAGAGGCTGTGATTTGCGATTCATTTGTTGTTCTATTCCCGGTTGAGTAACCCTGAAATGTATGTCCAAACCACTCCATTTTAACTAAACCATTTTCTTGACTGAGCAATCTCCCAATCAGGAAATTGGTCTCCCCTATAAAGTCTGCTACGAAGCGGCTAGCTGGTTTGAAATATAATTCTTCTGGTGAACCATCCTGTTCAACTTTCCCCATGTTCATCACGATAATTCTATCGGACATGGTGAGGGCCTCATCCTGATCATGCGTAACAAAGCAGAAAGTCTTGTTGGTCTGACGCTGTATGGATTTCAATTCACGTTGAACCTGGCCTCGTAGCTTGGCATCCAATGCTGCCAAAGGTTCATCCAGCAGCAGTAATGCTGGTTCTGGAGCTAGAGCTCGAGCCAGCGCAACTCTTTGTCGCTGACCACCAGACAATTGGCCTGGATAGCGATCTCCATAATCTTTCAACTCCAAAAATGACATGATCTCGTCCAGTTGCTGTTTAATCGCCACCTTGCCCATGCCTTTCAACTCCAAAGAAAAGGAAATATTTTGTCGGACAGTCATATGAGGAAACAAGGCATAATCCTGAAAAACCATGTTCACATGGCGTCTTTCAGGAGGTTGATGAGTAACATCTTTACCATCGAGGATGACTCTGCCCGTATCTGGTCGCTCAAACCCACCTAAAATTCGAAGAGTGGTTGATTTTCCACAACCCGAGGGTCCCAAGAAAGTTACGAATTCCCCCTCCTTAATCCCCAGCGACAAGTGTTCTAAGGCAATTGCACTACCAAACCGCTTTGATACTCCATCCATTTTCACAAGTGACTGAGAGGTCATGTTGAGCCTTTTTTCGCCTTGCGAGTAAACCTCTCCGCCCAAATGCCAATGGCTGCAGTCAATACTAGGGCTACTGTAGAGATCGCATTTATTTCAGGGGACATTCCCGAACGCAGCATCGCAAAAATCAATACGGGGAGCGTTGGTTCATACCCTCCAAGAAAGAAAGATCGCACAAAATCATCGAAGCTCAGTAACAGGCAAAACACGCTTGCTCCCAGAATAGCAGGAACCAAATAAGGCCAAGTGATTCGCAGGAAAGCGATCAGGGGGTCCGCACCAAGATCACGAGCCGCTTCGATCTGGCTTTTTGGCAGTGTAGAGAGCCGTGCCATCACAACCAGTGAAACAAAGGGTACATTGTGAACGGCGTGCGACCAGATAATCGCTCCCATTCCAGGTTCAATTTCCAACCAACGAGCATAGATCCTAAAGGCGATCGCCGAGATGATTCCAGGTACAAGTGCAGGCAGAACCATCATCCCAAAGGTGAACGCCCTACCCCAGAATTTTCGACCCTCCAGAAGTACTGCGATCCAAGTACCTACCGCTACCGAAATCAGTGTGGACAGAACGGCAATGATCACCGAGTAACCAAAGGTGTGAAGCACCTCTGCATCCGAAAAAATCCTGGTGTACCAGTCCAACGTCCATGAACGAATTGGAAAACCAATGAATTTGCTATCTTTGAATCCCATCAAGATCATCAAGATCAATGGCACAAAGACGTAGAGAACGAATGCCCAATAAATACATGCCAACGCGATGCGGTTACCACGACTCATGAGGAATCTCCTTTTCTTAAAGATTTCATTAGTCGTTGGAATACCCCTGTAATGAGCAAAGCTACCAGAAACATGATCACAGCGAAGGCAGCGCCCGTAGGCCACTCGTCACCAGCCACATGGAAAAAACCTGCAATGGTTTCTGCAAAAACAGTTGTCGATGGTCCTCCCAAAAGTACTGGGGTGGCATAAAAACCAGTTGAAATAAGAAATACCAGCGTACAGCCTGAGGAGATTCCCTCGATAGTGAGTGGTAAAGTCACTCTTCGAAACCTCGTCCATGCTCCAGCCCCCAGGTCAGCTGCCGCTTCGTTGTAGCTTTTTGGCAGTTTTTCAAGTGCTGAATATAGTGGCAACAACATGTAAAGCGCTGTCAAGTAAACAATCCCAAGCCCCATCGAAAAGCTCGTGTACATGAATGGGATGGGTCGATCAATCAACCCCAGCCACTTCAGAGCAAGATTCAAAGCACCTGTGTTTCCAAGCAATATCATGATCGCATAGGTACGAACAATCTCTCCCACCCAAAATGGAATCAATAAAATTAATAACATCAGCATCTGATTCTTCCGGCTTACATGACGTGCCAGAAAATATGCAACTGGGTAGGTGATAAGTAGAGTAGATAAAGTGAAAACAGCTGCAAAAATTAAAGTTCGGAAAAGAGGCATCCAAAAAATGTGGTCTCCAAAAAACTTTAAATAGCTCTCGAGGGAAAACTCCTGAGCAACATCAGGAGCTACTGGATAAGCATCAAGGAGAGACACATGCAGCATCTGAAGCATTGGGCCTAGGTGCTGCGTGAGTAACCAAAGGATTGGGAAAGCGGCTAGTATGAAAAACTGTCTACGTGGAGAAAGTGTGACAACCGACATCAGCGTCTGGTAGGGTCCCCAGTTGGCTAACCACCCCCAGAATGAGCGTTCGCCTTCCGTTTTTGCAAGACCGTCAGGGGCATTGCTTACGGATGCTTCATTGGACATCTTTGAAACACTTTTTGCTGGGATAATCTAAGTAGTCCACCTTGATAGATGGACTACTTGCTAGGCATATCTATGCTGCTTTCACAGCCTCAACTGCTGGATCAACAAGCCCGTACTTCATCTTATTTGCCTCGGCGCGAAAGAATTGAAGATTAGCCAGTTGATCTTCGGGGAAGGAAGTTGATCTTTTTTCAAGATCAGTCAGATATTTTGATGCGTCCTTGTATGTCGAGATAAATCCAGAAGCCTTCGTCATGGATGCCCCAATTTCTGGCGAAGCCAAGATCGCATTCAGGAAGGTATAAGCATTGTCCAAGTTCGGTGCATTGTTGGCGATATTGTATGTGTAAACAAAACCGTAGGATCCCTCTCTTGGAATGGTCATCCCTAGTGGGAAGCCATCGTTGATTAGGGCTGCAGCAGGGCCATTCCAACTGTGACCTAATGTGATGTCCTGGTTGACAAACATTTGTTGCACCTCTGCGCCACTGTCGTAATACTTACGCACCAGAGGTTTCTTCTGAATCAAAAATTGCTTCGCTTCTTCAACGATTGCGGCCGCTTTATCTGGATCATTCAGATATGCCACCATGTTACCGTCATATCCAAGCATTAACATTACGATCGACATCATATCTTGAATGATGTAAGCAGTCTGCCCGGAATATTTTTCTGAGAAAAGCGTGTCCCAGGTCAGAGCTTCTTCCATGGAAACGAGCTCAGAGTTATAGGCTAGAACTTCCATTCCAGATAGAATGGGTGCTCCCCATTTCTCACCATTGATGGTTGCCCAGTCACTTTCTGAGAAGGTTGGGTTGATTTTACCCCAGTTTGTTAGTCGGTCCGTGTCAAGAGGGGCCAACAATTGATTGTCAATAAATTGCAGGAAGCGGTGCCCAGCAACTGTCATGATATCAACTGTTGGGTTTGGTTGCTCAGCAGCCAGTAAGTTGAATTGCTTGCCCTGGTCATCCACTAGGCGGATGTTAATTTTGATACCAGTTTCTGCTTCAAACTGTTTTTTGAAACTTTGCGGAACAAAATCGTTATAGGTCCAAATGTTGACTTCTCCACCAGAAGCTGAAGCCCGTCGAACATAGGCCGGACTAGCCATTGCTGCTCCAGCTAAAGCAGTCATCCCAATAAATTTTCGACGATTTAATTTGTAATCTGCCATTTCAAAACCTCCTAATTGGCTATTGCCTATATTTAACTCACCACGCACATCACAACTCCTCATCAATTTGAGAAGCTATTGTAGATTTTTTGATCTCTAATTTTGAATCCAGAAGACATCTTCTAAATCTACATTCATTCAAACAAGGCAGACCCTACCAGATTTAACTCCCGAGGAAAGTCAATAAAAACTTTGAACGATTGCGATTAATTTATGACTGAACTAAATTTTGGCAAAGTTAGAAAGTGGAATCCGCAATTGTTTAATTGATTTTCTGAAAACTGTCAGAGAATCCTTTCAATTCAGTATCCCAGTCAAGGACGCTCGCTGAAGATCTTGGAGACCATACTTTTCAAGATCAAGAGCAGCTAACAAATTGTTTTCTTTTGCAAAATCAACATTATACATCGCGGAAAAAATTTTGATTCCTGCTTCATGTAGTTTAGCTGGCCGTTCTGCGAGCCTACCGAGCAGTGAAGTTAACTGCAAACCATAGGGCACATCTTCAGTAACGTATCTGCTGTCTGCTGTAGCAGGCCCAATCCCCCCATTTCCCTGTTCATGCATCTGCTGATTCATCTCAGAAATCGAAGCTACTGGAACATGAAAACTGAGATGAAAATGTTCAAAAATTGTTTTCACCTTGAGACCTAGTTTTTCAGCTATTGCCAGACGTTCAAGATCCAACATCTCAAGCAACCGTCCCACTTTCGGAGTCACATTTTGGCCCTGACTCCAAACTTCACCCCTTTCCATGCGGGTGATGTTGCCCAACGCAATTCCAAGATGATTCTGAGGGTTGAGGTTGGAAAGTGAGATGGCCAACAACCCTGCACGGGGTTCGAAACGATCATCAAAAAGTTGCTGGCAGATAGTCATTGCATGACTTGACATACCCTCAGTTATCGTACATTGGTCTACCCGGCTGCGTACAGTATTCACCTTTACTACGGGTCCCTCCTCGCGTCTTCCAGTCACTGCAGTTGTGCCCCAAGCAGTAATTGGGATGGAAACTTCCCGCGCTTTGAGAAGTTGCATCAGATAGAGTGCTCCCATGGATGCGTGTGATGAAATAATCACTTGCTGACCTTGGGCAATGTGGGGTGCTAGCTCATCCATGACCTCTTTATGCCCCCAAGCCGGCAGCGCTAACATTAAGATTTGATTTTCAGCTACCAGTTCCTCCGCAGACCTAGCAATCATAGGATTGAAGAATAGTTCAATCGCTCCATGAGATGAAACTCCGGATTCTAGGCCATCTGTACCTTTTCCGGAAGGTGACCAGAGCATAGGTTGATGACCACGCTGGGCCAGGAGGGCAGCTGTTCCCAATGCAATCGAACCAGCACCAGCGATTCCAACCCTCAATCTCGCGCTCATGCTTCCTCATCTTGTTGCATCGGATCACCTAGCACATGCATCAAACGATTGGCCCAACCAAATAGAGAAGTAGAAAGAATCAGATCTAAGATTTCGTCATCTTTCAACCCAACTTTCTGAAGTGCTTCTACATCATCTGCATTTGCTTGGGGAGGGGATTCCGAAAGTTTGCGGGCAAAATTAAAGATAGCAGCATCACGTGGCGAGAGTTCAGCATGAAATCCCCGGGCAAGGAGCTTATCTGTGACCTCAGTACTGTTTGATAACTTTGCGTGTCGGTCTGCATGCACGGCTGCGCAGTATACACAACGATTGACCATTGAAGCCGCAATTGCTCCGAGTTCCCGCTCAGTTCGGGACATTCCACCCTTGTCATACATGATAGCGTTGAAGAGTGGCGACCGCACTTTCAAACTTTCCACGTCATGTGCGAGGGTTAGAACATATTCTGATACCTTTGTGTTCGATGGTGTCACCTGCAATGCATCTAGTTGATCAAGAGTGGCATCGTCCAACTTTACAGGTTGAACTCGAGGCCTCCATTTTGGTACTTTTCTCGTAAACTTATGTAAAACTTTGCTCATGCTCCTCCGTTCATCAAGCGCAGCCCCAAGGCTACTCGCACCTGATAGGCCACGAAGGCAATCAACTCGCAGAGCCTAACGATATCAGCATCTGAAACACCCACAGCCTTTAATTTTGAAATATCCTCAGCCACAATATCTCTTGTTGCATTGGCTGCTTTATCTACGAATGGGATGAGAGTTGATTCTGGTTCACCTTCAATCATTGTGGATTCTGCTAAATTAAATTTATCCCCCACTGATGCTGCGTAGTATTCTGCTAGCCTGCTTTCCCCAGCACGGGCTGCGATTCTGTAAGCTAGGGCAGCTCGAACATCGTGAGGGAACATTCCATACTCAAGTGGACGCAGCACAGCAGATTCTGCAAGCTGAGTCATCTCAAAAATGTTAGACCGAGTTGAAATGGCTTCACCAACACTACTCTCAGCTGAAATACCTGATACTTCCAAAGTACTGGGTTCAAAAAGACTCATGCCACTCTTCCCCATTTAGTTTTCTGTTTTAGTTCAGTTGGCTTCCATTCAGTTCCATCCAACTCTGGTTTGGCGTAGTTGATCATGCCCTGCCAATGCAGCTCTACATCCTCAGCATAAAGTTTTGTGGCAACTTCTCTAGCTAGCCAGGCAGCTCCTTCACTAATCCCTGGGATATCTCCACTCACTTTACCCAAGCTCACTGCAGCTCCATAATTGAAGCAGTAGACATTACGTAACCAGGGAGCAACCCCCAGATTTTTCTCTTGGAAAGTAAAGTCCGAATTGAGGTAAGGGAACCGACCAAGATCCTCATTCTCTTCACCAGTAGGTGGAGTATACATGTCTTGCCAAAGCAAGATATTCCCAGCAGTTTCTCCAAATTCTGTCCGGGCCATGGGATCAATAGTAAATCCCGTGGCCAAAATCAGATAGTCTGCTGAGTATGAGGATCCATCAGCAAAGAAAATTTCTATTGATTTGCCTAGCTGCTCAATTCGAATCGTTTCCTTGCCAAAATGGAAATAGGCATTTTCGTGTCGACTAACTCTAATTGTGGATCCATGAGGTGGAGGGGTCTGAGTGGCAAACGAATATTGCATAAATCGCCAGCGCCACTCATCTGGCAAAGCAGCATAACCAGCCGTAAATCCATAACTGCCAATGCCCATCATTTTATTGATTGTGGGCATTTCTTCACGACGAATTAAATGTCGTACTTCTGCAGCACCATGTTCGAGAGCCTCTGCAGAGTTATCAACTGCTGAAGCCCCAACTCCAACCACTGCCACGCGCTTACCTTTGAGAGCTGCAAAATCAATCTTGTCCGCACTGTGCGCCCAGAACTTTTGAGGAATGTTATCAACAAATCCTGGGATATTGGGACCACCAGTACCATCTCGTCCTGAAGCAAATATTACTTTTCGGCAGACGATCGTCCCGTTTTCAGCACCTGAAACCCTCAAATTCAGTAGATCACCCTTTGGTTCCAGATGATCAACTGAGACACCGTTTTCAATGGGTATTTCCAGAATTTCACGATACCACTGCAGATAGTCCATCCACATAGGACGTGGAATTTTATCTAATTTCTCCCAGGCAACCTCTCCATGCTGAGCTCGATACCATGCCTGGAAGGTTAAGGCCCCAAGGCCAAATGCTGGCCCTGTCAAGTTCTTTGGTGAGCGCAGAGTTTCCATCCGAGCATAGGTCAACCAAGGCCCTTCCTTTCCTTTCGGAGCACGGTCAAAAATTCGGATATTTTTTATACCACCAGATGATAAAGCTAGCCAAGACACCATCCCACACATACCCCCACCGATTATGACAATGTCAGTCACCTCGTCACGTGGTGGTACCCAGTCTTTGCCTGGATAGAGAAGACAATCTAGATCTTCCTTCAGACGCTCCCCAAGGCACTTCAGGCCAATATCATTAAATTTCTTGTTTTCATTACTCATGTAGAAATTGACTTAAATGAGTTCGTTAGTTTCTGGAAAATTCAGAAACTATTTTCATTAGTTCTGTTAATTTCGTTAGAAATATCACTTTATCAGTTGTTTGCAGAGGTTGTATCATGTTCTTTATTTGGATTATTGCAAATCAGAATGAAGCGAGCATTTTTTGCATCTGCACAATAGTAAGACTGATAATTCATTGCGGAAAATGCAAGATCGTCAACCGCACTTATTACCTGATCAACTTTGTCATCAGTCATAATTGCTGATAAATTGAGTCGAACCCAGCCGGGTTTTTCAAGCTCATTTCCTTTTTTGATAGACTCTTCAATCATAGCAGACTGCTCCTGATTTATACCCAACAATCGGTGTGCATATGCTCCTGCACAGGCACACCCTCCACGCGCTTGCACACCTGCAACATCGCTCAAGAGTTTTGTGAAAAATTGGTGGTGGACGTATCCACCATTTCCATCCCTTACGCGAAACGAAAAAATTGGTAACTTTGGGGATTGATTTCCCCCCATAAATTCTAATCTTGGATTTCTTTCCCAAATTGAAGTTGCTCGCTCACGGAGATCTTTGTTTCTGCGCTCTAACCAATCTTGACCTAAAGCCTCTTTAATAAGCATTGCAAGTGCTACCCTTATGTCTCCAAGTATATTAGGTGTTCCACCCTCTTCTCTTCTCTGAATAGTATCAGAGTAAGTTTGGCCCCATGGTGATACAAAGTTGACCGTGCCTCCTCCTGGCACAGATGGTGTCAATGAGCGTACCACTTTATCTCTAACAACCA
>JAQWOT010000118.1 GCA_029245725.1 SAR324 cluster bacterium
TGCAAGCTGTCCCAGCATCAACCTGGATTCTTGGATGATGGGCCGATCAGAAGTGGTGCGGCTCGTTCAAAAATATGGAACTGGCAAACTCGGCTTGCTGGAGGGTGTGATGGGCCTCTTCGATGGAGCCAGTCCCGTCAGTGATGAAGGCAGCACCCTGGAGCTAGCTGGCTGGCTGAATTGGCCGATTTTGCTGGTCGTTCCGGCAGCCAAAGCAGGACGCTCAATCCGGGCTGCGATTCGAGGGTTTCAGTTGGAAGCTGGTGCAGATCAGATTCAGGGCTTGATCCTTAATCAGGTCAGCGGTGAATCTCATGCGGATTACCTGAAACAAGCGCTGGCTGATCTGAAGATTCCCATCTTGGGGGCCTTGCCACGATTACCAGAACTACAGTGGCCGGAGCGTCACCTGGGCCTACAAGCAGTCAGTGAAACATCCCTGCCAGATCGGGCTTCTTTAGAAAGCTTGGCAGAACAATACCTGAATCTTGATCAGTTCCTTTCTCTGGCTCCTCAGCCTGAACAATGTTCTGTGAGCGAGGCGATGGAGACTCCTGTGAAACCAAGCTGCCGGATCGGTGTGGCCCAAGACGCAGCCTTTCACTTCCATTATCACGAGAATTTGGAGTGGCTTCGTCAACAAGGCGCCGAATTGGTCAAGTTCTCTCCACTTGAGGACAGCACATTACCCCCAGCGCTGGATGGGATTCTACTCAGCGGTGGCTTCCCCGAGTGCTTTGATGAGAAATTGAGTGCCAATCAATCTATGCTGAAGGAACTCAAGGAATTCATTGAAGCAGGCGGTTCCTGCTATGCGGAGTGTGGGGGTTTGATGTTGCTCGCAGATTCCTTGCGCTTATTAAACGGTGACGAGTACCCAATGGCAGGGGTGATCCCTGGAACTGTCAGCATGACATCAAGGTTACAGCACTTTGGCTACAGCGAGGCCACACCAACGAACCATCGGGAAAGCTGGCGAGGACATGAATTTCACCACTCAAAGTGGGAACAGGAAACAAGCCAGGCCAATGCCTGGACGGTTACAAAAAGGAATCGCATTGGTTCCCGTTTGGAGGGCTATCGATACCGAAACCTGCATGCTTCGTACATCCATCTGTACTTCCCAAAAGCGGCTCCCTTGCTCTCAGAACTCTTCTTTGAAAAGGAACAGGTATGATCATTGGCGTAGGCATTGGGCCGGGCGATCCTGATTGGTTGACGCAGCGCGGCGCCAAGCTGATTCGAGAGGCGGAGTGGATCGTAGGCTTCCGAACCGTCAATGGATTTGTACGTGAGATGATTTCTGAATCTGCAGAGGTACTGCACTTGACGTACAAGAACCAGACGGAGGAGTTGGAACGTGCCGCCCAGGCCCATCAGCAGGGTAAGAATGTTGTGGTACTGTTCATGGGTGATCCTCATTTTTCTGGCTTCCAGATGATTGAGCGCTTGGAACGAGCCTGTGGTCACCCTGTGGAAATATTGCCCGGAATCAGCGCCGCACAAATCTTGGCTTCCAAGACCAAAGTCTGCTTTGACGAGACCACCTTTCTCACTTTTCACCGCAGGGGTGATTTGGAACCGTTCAAACGCCATCTGCTGCACGTTTTGGAAGATCAGCGCAATGCCATTGTCATCCCGCACACCTGGGATTTCATGCCTGCGGCAATGGCCAGCTATCTGATCGAACAGGGAATCTCTTCAGACCATCAAGTCGAGGTCTGGGAACACCTGACAGCAACAGAAGCTGCTTGGCAAGGAACTCTTGCCGAGTGTACACAGGAATTCAGTGACATGAGCATCATGCTGATCCGCACGCTTCAGCCCATGCCGAGCCAGGTGTAAGGACAAATGCATCGCGTCGCCACCGAACCAGGACACCTCGACCATACCCACCCGAGCACCAAAATCGAGCAGACCTCTGCAGAGTTGATCTTCATCAGTGCAGCTGATTCCGACCTATCCTTGGTAGCTCAAGCTTGGCTGCCCATGTTTGGAGATCGCTTGCGCTTCGTGCACGCCTCCGCCCTCCAACATCCCGAAACTGTAGAACACTATGCTGACGAAGTCCTCTGCCATAGCCGCTTGATTGTGCTGAGGTTGCTTGGTGGGGCATCTTACTTTCCACACCTGCTGGACGAGTTGCAGCACCTTCGCCAGCATCCGGAGCGAAACTTCAGGATTCTAATGCTTCCCGGAACAGAGCAATGGGATGATTCGGTATGTGATTACAATGACTTCTCTGAGAGCTTTGCTCAAAATTGTTTCACCTACTTGCGAGAGGGTGGTGTCTTCAATGCCGAACAACTTGGACGCCTACTGCTTCGGGAATTAGATGATGCAACCCACTTCGAAGTAGAAGCCCCACAAGTGATGCCGCGTTTTGGCTGGTACGGTGATCCACCCGGAACAGCAAACCAGCAGCCTGTTGTCTGGTTGTGCTTCTATCGAGCCTGGTATCAAACTGGAGATCTCGCCGTAGTCGATGCCCTGGCCAGGCAATTGACAGCTAACCAATTGAGTGTTCGCTGTTGCTTTGCCTATAGTCTGCGTGATCCGGATACACAGCACTGGCTGCGGCAAGCGGCTCTGGAAGAACCTCCTCAGGCGATCCTGACCACACAGAGTTTTGCGATCAGTTTACAGTCTCCTGAACAGGAACGCTGGTTGGAGGAGTTCGACTGCCCCGTGCTACAACTACCGGTCTCTCTGCAGGACTCACATACTTGGGAGCACAATCCCCGAGGCTTGGCACCGGCTGAAGTTGCCATGAACGTGGCTCTTCCCGAAATTGACGGGCGAGTCTTGGCAACCGTTGTTGGTTTTAAGGAAATCAGCCAGGAAGTCCCAGAGGCACAGTGGATTTTGAAGCGCCTGTCTCCCGTTCCGGAACAAGTCGAGTTCGTAGCAGAAATGACTCAGCGCTGGGTGCACCTGAGACAGTTGCAGAATGCCAAAAAGCGAGTGGCAATCATCCTGGCTAACTATCCGAACAAGGACAGCCGCCTTGGCAACGGAGTGGGCCTAGACACTCCTGAAAGCGTGGCCTTGTTTCTTCAACAGCTGATCCAGCAGGGCTATTCACTAGGAAACGAAATCCCAGTTGATGGGGAAGCCTTGATTACCAGGTTGCAGCAGGGAATCACGAACGATCCCGGAGGCAACTATGGCAAGGAGTGCGAGCACTGGCTCACCGCAGAGCAGTTTGAAAAATGCCTGGGAGGATTGCCTGTCAGCTTGCGCCAGCAGTTACAGTCGCACTGGTCGATAGAGCAGGAGTTCTACCCGATTGCTGGCTTCATGCTGGGGAAGGTGTTCATTGGCTTGCAACCTCCAAGAGGGTTTGGCGAACAAACCCAAGCGATCTATCACAGCCCTGATCTGCCTCCACCACCAAACTACCTGGCCTTCTACTGGTGGTTGCGAACCGAGTTTCAGGCAGACGCGATCATTCATTTCGGCAAGCACGGAAATCTGGAATGGCTTCCAGGACGAAGTGTTGGACTGGGCGCCGAAGATTTTCCATGGCAGGTGCTGGGCCCCATACCCCATCTGTATCCCTTCATTGTCAACAATCCCGGAGAGGGAACCCAGGCCAAGCGCCGATCCTCCGCTGTGATTGTTGATCATCTGACTCCACCCTTGGCTCGAGCCGGTCTCTACGACGAACTGCAACAAGTCGAGCGACTGCTGGAAGAGCATTCGCACTGTGAGACGATGTTTCCGGAGCGAGCCCATGAACTGGAACATCAGATCGAGCACTTGTTGGAGCAAGCTAGTTGGCGAGAGGAGATCCCCGAGGAAGAAGACTGGCTCGATGCACTCAGCAATTTTCTCTGTGACATTAAAGAGAGCCAGATTCGCTCGGGATTGCATATTTTCGGGAAGGTGCCGAGCGGACAGCAGCGAACTGAGTTCCTGCTAAGTCTGCTACGTTTGGGGACACCACATTCGCGAGGATTGCTACATTGTCTAGGGGATCTACCGAAGGAT
>JAQWOT010000119.1 GCA_029245725.1 SAR324 cluster bacterium
ATTTCAAGGAGGTGTCCAAGGGTAGACTTCAGGCACTGTCTTCGATGGCTTTCGAAGCAACGAAAGTGAATTTCAGCGAGGAATGACGTGGCGCAGACCCTCTAACGTCGTTTTGTAATGGTGGGTGAGCAGTTCGCAGGCTAGATCGGCCTTCCTTTCCAACGCAGCATTGAGGATGTCCTGGTGCTCTGCGGCGGCTCCTTCACGACGAAGTTGGTTAGAGGTCGTGTTAAGAGAGAGGCTACGATAGCGGACGGACTGATCCATCAGGCTTGAACAGAATGTAAGGAGTTGCTTGGAGCCGCACCGATTCAGCAATAGCATGTGAAATCCACGATGCAGGGCCTCCCATTCTTCTGAGATTTCCGCGCCTTCATCGGTAGGAAGTTTGCGGTGAGTGCGGGATAGTCGGTGGTAACTCAGCACAAGCTCTTCTTCCCAACTGTCATCAGCATTGGCAATTGACTCCCTCAGTGCCAGAGTTTCCAGCCAAACACGTGTCTTGACGAACTCCTCCAAGTCCGTCATGGAGATTGTTGATACAAAGAATCCTCGGTGACTCTTGCGCTCAACCAGCCCTTCTGATGAGAGACGGTTCAGAGCTTCTCTGAGGGGAACTGTGCCGATTCCGTAGCGTTCAGAAAGTCCTTCCAGAGAGAGTTTGTCTGAGGGGAACAATTGACCGTGGAGAATGTCCTGACGGATCAAGTCATAAGCGAATTCAGAGCGGTTGCGTTGCTCAGAACGATTTGGAGCCAGGACAGACATTTCAGACAACTCCTCCTTTTTGATCTACTTTTTGCCAGAAAACAAAGCGCCGTTGGGCCCAAACGACCGTAAAGTAGAGCGCTAGGCCAAGCAAGCTGAGGTAAAGAATCAGGGAGAAAACCCGTGGTGTGTTCAATTGGCTGGCAGCTTGGCGAATCAAGGCTCCAAAGCCCTTTCCCCCACCTAGGAATTCTCCGGTGATCGCACCGGCCATAACCCCAACAGCCGCAATTTTTAATCCCGTAAAAATGTAGGGCAAGCCCGTTGGAAGTTTAAGACGCAGTAGGGTCTGCATGCGTGTAGCACCCATGGCTTTGAACAGCATTCTTTCGTTTTCGGTAGCAGCATAGAGACCAGCTACGGTGGCGACCACAATTGGAAACGTGGCAATGAAGGCGGCCAAGGCTACCTTTGAACCAATGTCAAAGCCCAACCATGCGATGAAGAGTGGAGCAAAAGCCACCTTGGGCATCGTGTCAATCGCTACTAGATAGGGCATTACCGCCCGCTCACCAAATTTTGTTTCACCCACTAAGACACCCAACGAGAAGCCAATCCCCGTCGCAATCGCAAAGCCGTAAAAGACTGTCAAGGTGGTCGTCCACAACACATCGAGCATGTATTTGCCCGAGATCAGGTTGTTTCCAACAAAAATTAAATCGTTCAAGGTTTCAGCTGGAGTGGGCAGAATGATCACAGACACCCAACCCATTCTGGTTACCAAATCCCAAATTCCGACAACAATGACGAAGAGCAGTGTCATTGCAAGCCAACGAGGAATCCGGTCAATCAGTGCCTCGTGTTCTACCCAGACAGTATCTTTAGTCGATGTATTGGTAGTTGTGGTCATTGGTAGGCCTCCTGTCCAAGCAGCCCACGGATGTGGGCAACAATTTGTCCAAATTCAGGAGTATTGATAATTTCAAGATTTCGTGGTCGAGGAAGGTCGATTTGAACATCCTCAACGATGCGTCCCGGGCGCGGTTTCATTACAAGAATTCGATTAGAGAGGATGACCGCTTCATCAAGAGAGTGGGTCACCAAGAAGGCTGTGGCTCCTCGCTCCAGACAAATCCGCTGCAGCTCCATGTTCATAAAATCTCTTGTCAGCTCATCAAGGGCTGAGAAGGGTTCATCAAGGAGCAGCATCGCAGGATCAGCCACAAGCATCCGGCAGATCGATGCTCTCTGCGCCATGCCCCCAGAAAGCTCCCCCGGATAGACATTGGCAAAATCTTTAAGTCCCACCAATTCAAGCAGTTCTTTAGCCCGTGTGTACGCTGCCTTGGCTGCACGGCGTCCCTCGCGGATCTCAATCGGTAGAACGATGTTTTCAATAGTAGTTTTCCAGGGAAGGAGCGTTGCCTGCTGGAACATCATCCCTATGTCAGGACGTGGTCCCAATACTGGTCGACCTTCCAGCATCACGCTTCCCGTGGTTGGTGGCAACATCCCCGCCATGATCTTCAACAAGGTCGATTTTCCACAGCCCGAAGAACCAATGATGGAGACGAACTTACGTTGGTGAATCCTGAGATTCACGTCCGTGAGCGCGACGAGGTTATTGCGGGGGTAGGTCTTCGAAAGTCTTTCGATCTCATAAACCGGCAGTGTTTGCTGAAACGCCGGTTCATTATTGTGGGGTTGAGCTTCTACCATTAGGTTCAGGCGTTCCAGCCTGAGACAAAATGATTAGTGTAGACCGCATATAGGTCAGTCATTGGAGCAGAAAGATCTCCAGCAGCTACAGCAGAATCATGAATTGCTTGCCAATGCTCAGGTGGTTGATAGCCAAATCCCTGGCCCATGTAAGCGCTTGTCGGAGTCATACGGCCGAGTACTCCATCGAACGTTGTGAGGAATGGAGGAGAGATCCCGTATCCTGTCTTCACTGAAAACTTCCACTATGAGTGTGAGCTTGTTGTGGCAATGGGTTCCGGGGGATACAACATCCCATTGGCTGAGGCGAATCAGCACATCTTCGGTTATGCGGTGGGTCTT
>JAQWOT010000120.1 GCA_029245725.1 SAR324 cluster bacterium
ATTTTCCATGATGCTTGACATCTGTTCCATTGAAGCTGCAGTTTCTTCGAGTGAAGAGCTTTGCCTCAGAGTCCGTTCTGAGAGTTCTATATTTGAATCGGCAATTTCCCGCGAACTTGTATCAAGCGAAAGAAGCATTTGTCCAACTGGTCTGGTGATAAAGAGGTACACTGCCCCTAGTAAACTCAAACTTGTTCCCAGGAGCATGGCTAGAATCAACCATGCTGAGGTAATTATTAATTCCTCACGTTGATTTTGTAGCTCCTGACGGCTCCAAATCAACCCCACATAGCCAGCCATTTCATCGCTAGCGAGCCGAGCTGGTTGAAGTAGGATCAGGTTTGCCTCATTCTGCTCAATAACAATTTGCCCTGTCTGAAGAGTTGGCAATCGATTAATGATCAGTTGATTAAGTTGGGTTTCAAAGTCTGCTTTCCCATACTCATAAATTTGAGTTCCCTCGAGATCATAGGCTCGAAGTAACTCTAGGTCGTTCTTTGCAACACTCAAAAAGGCTTGGATGCGTTTCCCAATGATTCTCCCATCAGACAGGTGCAGCGCAGGGGCTAGTTCAGTTGACATCAAATCTGAAAGACCCTGATAACGCTCAACAAAACGTTGGTCTGCCCTGTTTAGTTCCATCCCGATCAGAACAACTGCCATCAGTGTCAGAGCCAGTCCTCCCCCAATCGTAATGAGTAGGAGCAATTTACTGCCAACAGAGAGTTTCATCTCTTTACTCCACAGTGATGGTGATGACTTCTGAAATTACAGGAGGGTCGTGCGGGATGTGTGAATAATCTCCCAAGATCAGTTGCAACGTGTGCTGGCCTGATGTGAAATCAACCTCCCATTCTGTTTGACCACCGCTTAGGTGAATATGATTCTTGCTTTTACTAGGAATGGCTTTGTTTGGATCAGGAGTTGGCGAATTTATGATTAGGTGATGATGTCCTGTGTCAGGCCAATCTACAAGGGCTGGAGCAATTCCCATTTGAGAACTCAGACCAAATTGGATTAGAACAGGGCTTTTTACCTTGTCTCCATCCTTTATATTGATGAAGTAGATTTTAGTTCCCGGGACCGATGGAGAATCTCCCGCATGCACTATCGAAACTATCAACTGGGAAAGAAAAACAATAAAAAGAAATTTGTTTGAAAGGCTGGTCAGTTGGAACATTTTGAAAACCTGTTTTTGTATGTTGTTAATTAATTCTGGAAATACCTTGATGGTGGAACTGAATGCTTTCGCATTTTACTATCAGTTATTCCTGAATACTGCAGCTTCAGGAAAATGATGCCATCATTGCAAAATCTGCCAAAGCTTAGCCAGTTTTAATTTTTAAAATATTGAAATTCTTTATTATAAAATTGACGAAGATTATACTTGTTGGCTCCTCAGAGAAAAAACATGATCATATCCTGTCTATAAGTCAAAGTAAGATTTTATTTCTGTTTTTGTCTGTCAATCAACTAACTGGTGCTTTGGAGAGAGTCAACACAGGAAAAAACAAAAGGTAAAATTTTTTTTGAATAAATAACTATTAAAATTAATCTTTTATAAAGAATACTTCCTAAAAGATTTTCTTAAATTAATTAGTAGACTTCTGATTTTTGTTGCAAACAAATGTATTATAAATTAAAAGAATTTCTATTTTCTAGTAGGACATTAATAAAAATCAAAGTAATCTCAGACCGAAGTTAAATAATAAAATATTCATAAATCATATCAATAATTTGGAAAATAGGGTACATGAAATGGCAGAATTAACTATCAATAAAATCAAACATCAAGTGACAGTTGAACTGAACACTCCCTTACTTTGGTTCCTTCGAGATACACTGAATCTCACTGGAACAAAATACGGTTGCGGTATCCAGCAATGCGGTGCTTGTACGGTACTTATCAAGGGTCGAACAGTAAGGTCGTGCGGTGTCACAATTGAAGAAGTGCTAGACGAAGAAATTACAACTATCGAAGGCTTGTCTAACAACAATAGTCATCCAGTTCAACAGGCTTGGATTGCGGAAGAAGTTCCACAATGCGGATATTGCCAGTCCGGTCAGATTTTAACAGCAGTATCATTGTTAAATAGAAAACCCAATCCTACGGATCAAGATATCGATCGTGGTATGCTGAACCTGTGTCGATGCGGAACATATACTAGAGTACGCAAAGCAATGCATGTGGCGGCAGAAATGATGAAGGAGGCATAATGACTAGCTCTAAATTAAATAGAAGAACATTTCTAAAATTATCGGGTTTAGCCGGAAGTGGACTATTAGTTGGTTGTACATTTTCCTCCCCAAAGATACTCAGCAGTCCTCGAACTTTGGACAAAGACCTTGGACTCTGGGTACGAATAGGTACCGATAATAAAGTTACTCTAATTCTTCCAGCTTCTGAGATGGGGCAGCATGCACACACGGGCCAAGCAATGCTACTTGCAGAAGAATTAGAAGCTGATTGGAAAACCATAAATGTGGTGACAGCTCCATTCCATCCAGAATTTATAAATCCACAGGCAGATCCACGTGGTATTCAGGTCACCGGTGGTAGTAGCAGTATCAGTTTTTTTTGGGAGAAAATACGGCTTGTTGGTGCTAGCTCCAGAGAAATGTTGAAAACAGCTGCTTCGCAAAAATGGGGGGTACCGATTTCTGAATGTAGAGCAGAGGATGGTAAAGTATTGCACAGTGAAAGCAATCGGGCTTTAAGCTACGGTGAATTAGTCTCCACAGCAGCAGTAATCGAACCTCCAGATAATCCTAAACTGAAAAGCCGCGATCAATTTAAATTAATCGGAAAACCTATTCCAAAACTCTATACACCTTCCAAAACGGATGGTTCGGCAAAATTTGGAATTGATGTACGTATTCCAAATATGAAATTCGCAACGGTCAAGCAATCGCCTGTATTTGGAGGAGATCTAGCTAACTATAACAGTAAAGCTGCTTTGGCGATTAAAGGTGTTGAAGCAGTGATACAAATTCCTCATGGTGTTGCAGTTGTAGCTGATTCTACTTGGCATGCCATGCAAGGACTTGAGGCCTTAGATCCAAAATTTGACGGTGGTAGAACAGTAGGATTGGATAGTCAAACAATTTACGAAACACTCAAGAGGGCAGCGAATAACGATATTACAACAAGCGAAATGAAAGAAAGTGATGTTGTTGAGGCAGAATACGAAATGCCTTATCTCCATCATGCAGCTATGGAGCCGATAAACTGTACGGCATTCGTCGCCGAAAATTTTTGTGAAATTTGGGCACCAACTCAAAATCAACATGCTTGTATGGAAGTTGCCAAAAAAGTTACCGAACTGCCTGAAGAGAAAATTAAAATTAATAGCATGATGATGGGAGGAAGTTTTGGCAGAAGACTTATGGATGATTATGTTGAGCAAGTGCTGCTTGTTTCAAAATCCATAAAGAAACCGGTGCAGGTTGTTTGGAGCCGTGAGGAAGACACTAGACATGGATTTTACCGTCCAGCTAGTGTAAGTAAATTTCGGGTTAAAGTTAATTCAGAGGGTATCCCAAACAAATGGGAAAATCAGGTATCACAAGAAAATATAGCTGCCACTGAATTCTTTTTTGGTCCAACGTTTGGAAAACTGAACTTTGATCCTATGACAATTCCAGGAAGAGTTCATGACTACCCGATAATACCAAAACATTTTTACAAAGTGGATGGTGTAGATGTTGGCCATTCTCCCGTTCAGCTCGGTGTGCCAGTAGGGCTTTGGCGGGCTCCACCTAACAGTATCAATGTTTTCTATACAGAGAGTATTATGGATGAGCTCGCTCATGCTGCAGGGGTTGATCCTCTTGAATATAGGTTAAGATTTTTGCATGAGAGTCCGCGGCACAAAACAATCTTAGAACAGGTTGCGAAACAAGCGAATTGGGAAACAAAATTGCCAAAAGGACAAGGGCGTGGTATTGCAATAAATGAATGGTTCCCTCTTGAGGGAGTCACTACAGTTGTGGCACTGGTTGCAGAGGTGTCAATCAATACCAGAGGTCGAGTAAAGATCAATCGTGTAGATTGCGTTCTAGATTGTGGTTTAGCAGTAAATCCAGATAGTGTTGTTGCGCAAATTGAAGGAAGCATCATTATGGGTATGTCAGCAACGCTATTTGAGCAAATTACTTTGGATGATGGTCAGGTTGTTCAAGGTAATTTTGATGACTATAAAATCGCTCGAATGAGAGATACTCCTGAGATAAATGTCACAATTGTGGAAAGCGATAGACCCCCAAGTGGATCAGGAGAACCAGCTACTTCACCAATAGTACCTGCAATCACAAATGCAATTTTTGCTGCCACAGGAAAGCGGATTCGTAAATTGCCGATTGGGAAGCAGAAGCTTGTTTAAGTTTAATATGTTTGAAAACTAATTGAAATTTGGGTTTTTAATTTCCCAATTAATTTTACTTAGGCAATTAGGCTCGTTGATTGAACTTAGCTCTCTATTATCTTTCACGTGGCGTCAAAAGAAATTTGTTAAATTTGCTCATTGAAAGCACCACGCTGGCGCAACAATTCCCGATACAGTTCAGGGTGTTTTGCGAAAGGTTCTCTCCCGTGTGCCCAAAAGTGGTTATTGATTAATAAGATGTGTCCAGTGGGCAATGGGATGAAGAGGGTTTTTGGGGAATTTTCCATTGATTGTGACATGTCCCTCAAAAAAAGAGCTTGCTCGATCGTATGTGGATACGCGAACTGGTCGATGAAACAGAGGCAGGGTCGACCATTACGCTGATAAAATGTCTGACGCTTTACAGAAACTGAAACGTTTTTGCTTGGCGGAGATTTATATTCCATGGGAGTGTGTCCCAAAGGGTGCTCCGCAAAGATTTCCATTTCTTCCCAATCGTCTAGGTGTAATAGTCTGCTTTCTCCTCCCTCTGCATTTACTTCCTTGAGCTTGAGCATCAAGACCCAGTCGGTTGTCTCTTCCACATAAGTCCCATCAGTGTGCAGGGTGAAGAGACGATAGGCTTGCCTTAGGTAAGAGTCACTGTTGTCGGTGTCCTTTACATCAAAGCAGGCGTAGTAATTTCCACTCATGGAGTCGAAATTTGGTAAGCCAACCAAGTGACTGACTGCAGTGGAAATTTTGATCAAATCGTCTTTGTTAAGGTCGGGAGGTGTACTGATTTCCAAAGCTCCGGTTGCTCGGTCATGTAACGTTTCCACGAGGATTTTTTTGAGTGAGCCACCACATTCCTCATCTAAGAGATGGGCCAGAACAAGCCGTTGATATGGAACGTATTCTAGCTCCTGAACACTGATATCCTTGGTAGATGCTAAAAAGTTTTCAAGAACAACCATTGGTAGATGTAGTTCCTGTAATCTCGGATTGATTGAGTGGGAATGTTGATTCAACTGAGTTTTATGGAAATTATGAAAACTGTGCATTACGTTTAAGGTGGTCAATATGATTTTACTAGGTCAATGGGAGTAAATAATGGCTAAATTACTGCGATGGCTATGAATGATTACCATTAGAACAGAAACGGCGCCCAACATATTCAGCATGAGATCCAATGGCCAAAACGATAGTACTATTCCCGCTACAAGCATTGGCCAATACCAACTAGTCATTGGTCCTTCTGCAAATCGAGCAATCAGGGCATTGGTGGCGTAAATTCCAAACAATGCAAAGAAACCAATCTGCAAAACCTCTAGCAAAGATCCGGTTACAAGTGGTGTGTATGCAAATAGGAGTGGAACGATGTATAAGCCTTTTGCAGCTTTCCATGATTGAAAGCCAGTTGCCATTGGTGGAGATTTTGCGATTCCTGCTGCAGTAAAGGCCGCGAGACAGACAGGTGGAGTGACATTGCTATCCTGACTGAGCCAGAAAATGATTAGGTGAGCTACAAGCAAAAAACCCATCATCACTTCTGCGTCTATTAGCATTGGCCGAATTGTCATAGCGACTTCAAACGGTACATCTGCCATCAGACTAGAGGCTTCTTGGAGACTCATACCGGTCGCAACTTTTGCTATGTAAGGGCTTTCCACTAACATAAACAAAGCTGAGTGCATTGGATCAGTCAAGCCCACCATCAATTTTTCTATGATGATGGTATCGGCCAATATTCCTGCTAAAGCTGGTGCACATAAGATTGCGAGGATGATATAAGAGGCTGTGACAGGCAACCCCATTCCCAAAACTAGAGATGCAAGTGCAATTAATGCGATTGCCACTATCGGGGAACCCTGAGACCACTGAGCAATCATCAATGAAAATCCGTTTCCAATCCCACTAGTCACAATTGCATTGTTGATCACCCCAATTGAGACAAGAAGGATGGCAGTCAGGACTCCACTTCGCATTCCCACTAAGCAAGCTTCAAAAATCCGCTTCATGTTCATGACATTGGTTTGTAATTCGATCATTCCAGTTACTTGACCGAGGAACCACGATAACCATGACACAATGATCAAAACTGCAATTGAAGTTGAAGCTGCAAAGCTTGGAGTTACACCAGACATCAGCAAACCAATCATAACCGCCAGTGGAACAATAAAAGTCAATGCACCTGCTAAAATTTTTGCACGACTAATGCTCATATCAATGCCCTCACCCACCCGGTACTTTACAGCTTCAATGCGAACCACAAAAGCAACTGACAAAAAATAAAGAAAGGCTGGTATGATTGATACCGAAACAATTGTGGAGTATGGAATTGCGGTGTAACTTGCCATAACAAATGCTCCAGCTCCCATAATGGGAGGCATCAATTGACCTCCAGTTGAAGCCGCGGCTTCAACTCCTGCAGAAAATTGTCCTCTGAATCCGTTCGATTTCATCAAAGGTATTGTGATTACCCCTGTTGAGGCAGTATTTGCGACTGCTGATCCACTTATAGTGCCGGTCAAAGCAGAGGATATAACGGCAACAAATGCTGCTCCTCCCCGAATTCGACCAGCTACAACTTTTGAGACTTCAATTACAAAATCGCTGGCACCAGATACTACTAGAAACCCTCCAAATATCATGAAAAGAGCTATATTGGATGAGGAGATGTTCGCCAGAATGCCGAATAGTCCTTCATCATTATAGATTGTTCGAAACAAGACATCATCTAAGGGCAGGCTCGCTGCCCGAAATACACCTGGTAGATGCTCACCGAGGAAAAGAATATAGGATACCGAAAGAATGATTAGAATAGGAATTACCCAACCGGAAACTCTCTTGGAGAAATCGATAGTTGCTACAACGAGTACACATCCAGCAGTCCAATCAAACACGTTGAACTGCCAGGCCTGTCCGGTGAGCGCTAAAGTGTCTTCATAAATGCGGGATTCGGATGCAGCAACCCAGCATGCTGCCCAGGCTACAAGGAAGCCATAAGCGAGGTCCAAGAATAAGTTTGGGCGACCAAGAAATTTAGATGGGTAAATAACCGTTGCTAGGACAGCAAAGCCAGCAAAATGAATAGTGTTTTGCCAAAGGGGAGATTCATTAATCAGCAGATTTGTGGCCACATGCCAGATAGCAAAACCGACAGCAAAGAAGGCAAATGACCATTGGATTATTGTTTTGTTATGTGAGTTGAGAGCTAGCCACTCATCCCTTGATTGGTACTCAATAGCATCATTCTCTAGTGACGGAATCATAAAGTGGCTCAATGAGATGAGGCCGGAGGAAATCTGTCCCCATCACGAGTCTTATTTCGAAACTAAATGTGAAGGGATAGCCATGCCCATTTCTTTGTAATATTTAGCAGCTCCAGGATGAAGAGGAACTGGTAAACCTGCCATCGCCTTTTCAACTGCCATGACTTTAGTTGCAGGGTGAATAGCTTGTAAGAAAGGCAAGTTCTCGTACATCGTTTTTGTCAGTAAATAGACATGATTCTCATCGACACTAGCATTCACACCTAGAAAATTTGGCTGTGCGATCGTGTTGATATCCTTGTCCTGTCCTGGGTAAGTACCAGCTTTAATGACGTATGGCGTCCAGAGCAATCTGCCACCATCCATCTTTTTTGCCTCAGTAGAGGTGACATCAAGTATTGTGAATTTTTCACTGTTGCCCGCCATCAGTTTTGTAATTGCTCCTGTCGGGGGTCCAGATGGAATGCCAGCGGCCACAATCTGTCCATTGGCAAGTGCATCAGCAGTGGGTCCATACCCTGCGTAGACAAGATCATATTCACTACCTATGTCAATGCCTAAACCGGACAACAAAACTTTGTTAGAGCCCAGTGTTCCTGAATTTTGCTTGCCCATGCCAGCGGATTGCCCTTTGAGCCCCATCAAATCAGACACAGTCCCAGATTTTACCTTTTCATTAGCTACCAGAAACTGCTCAACATTTTGCCAAAGCATCGTTACAGAACGCAGGTTTTTTTGGGGTTCTGAAATGGGGCCAGTACCTGTTGCTGCATAAGATCCATACAAACCCTGCAATATCGCAAAATCAGCTGTCCCTGCACCAAGAGCCTGAACATTTGCTCCAGAACCAGCTGAGTTCACGGCAGTGAGACTAAATTTTTGCTTTGGCAATAGTTTGACCTTTGTCAAAGTAGCGATAGCAGTCCCTACAGGGTGGTACGTTCCTCCGGTAGAGGCTGTGTTCAATACATAGTCTTTGTCAGCAGCCCAAACTTGATTTTGTGTTGATAGAAGGAAAATTGCTGCGAGGAACGTGAGTGCCTGGCTTACTAGTTTTATTATTTTCATGGGAACCTTTAGAGTTTTTGTAAAATTGGAGAAGTTAGTTTGAAAATTAGGAAATCATCTCAATTTCTAGGTAGTGGTGGTGGTCTTTGAAGTAAGTACACTGGAGGCTTTTTAAAAACTCTTTGTAGGGTACTTTTCTGATTTATTTTAATTTTCAGAACCAGATACATGCGAGATCAGAGAAAATATTCAAAAAAAGCATGATGACTTTTCTTTATTCTTGAAGTTTCCATTGGCATTCACAAACAACTTCGTTGATTTCTTCGTTTTGTCTACCCTCATTTTGAAAAGGATTGATGTGCCCATGGAAATGGATAGGTAATATTTTAAAATCTAGATCAAATTACCACTTTGTGTTAAGCAGTTTTAGAACACTACTATCGGATTTGCACCTCGGTAAGTGTCTTTCCTTTTGATTTCCAGAAATTTTGGGCTCCTTTGTGAACAGGAGTAACGATACCTGTCAATCCAGAATCAATACTCATTGCTTTTGCAGTCGATTTCACACTTACCAAGTGATCCAACCCCTCGGACTGATAAATCAGTTTGACAGCTTTCTCGACAACATCTCCCGGAAGTCGACTGCTCGCTGTCCAAAGAGCAGAATCTTGAATCGTAACCACATCATAGTCCACACCTGGATACGTATCTGCTGGAATCACTACTTTTGAGTAGAAGGGAAAATCTTCAAACAGTTTTCTGTTCTTCTGAGCTTCTGTGTAAGTTTGTAGCAATTTGATCTTATTGGCTGAAGCGGCCTGGATCACGGCAGAATTGGGATATCCTGCAAAAACCCACAGGGCATCAATCAACCCATCACCCAGACTAACTGCACCCTCGCTATATCCAAGAAACTGGGGCTCGATTTTTTCCCAAACTCCCATGCTTTCAAAAAAGCGTTGGGCAGAAGCAGCTGCACCTGAGCCTACAGCCCCAACTGCAACTTTTTTCCCAACAAGATCTGAAACGCTATTGATCCGCTTGTCATCCAGCACAACTAAGTGGGCCGGTGCTCCATAAAGATAGGCCACAGCATGAACGTTTCTGTATTGTCGTGCGTTATTGCTTAGCCTGCCATTTCGGCCCAGATATAAGTCACCAGAATATGTGATCCCAAAGTCAGCTTCTCTTTTATTGAGACGACGCAAATTTTCAACAGATCCGGCTGATGCTTCATTAAGGATTTTATAATCATCCAATTCTTTAGAAAGATATTCAGAGATTCCTGCCGAGAAATATTGAAATGTACCCCCGTCAGGACCACCTGAAAACAAAAGGGTTCTTTCTGTCGGAAAAGCTTTGAATGAGGAAAGCAACATGATCGAGAGGACAAGTAAAAATAAAATTTTACGAATCTGCTGGGTGAAAATAATAAACATAACTACCTGAGGATGTTTGTTAAATAAAATTCTGAATAAAATTTTAGAATTTCAAAGAATGATTTTTTTAGAAGAAATCAATCTAATGAGTGAAATTTACAGTTTACTCGTGGAACGTTTTGAATGCTTGTTGGGGCGAATTCGACACCTAGTGATTATTTCATTAAATTATAGTTTTTTTATTATTTATAATACTAATTTTAAAAAAATTCAAATATGTCAAACAAATGCTAATTTCAGAAATGCAACTTAATATTCAATAGCTGCCTTGTTTTGAACTTATTTTAGTATCTGACAGCGGTACTCAACTTTGAAATTCAAAATATACTTATGGCGTATTCGATTTCCCCACTCTGGGTTGGCCTCACAGGTTTTATCTGCTTTGCGATACTGGGCGCTTTGATCAAATTGCTTCGATTGGATTTAGAGCCATTTAGTCTCATAGCTCCGTGGCTAGCAATGAACACCCTGGTAATGGGTGCATGGATCTACTGGCGCAGCGGGTGGAGTGGTTTCAAAACCAAGATCATCAGCATCCACTTGATCCGAGGGGTGATCGTGTGTTTGCCCTTTCTGGGTGGTGTGTATGCACTTCATTTTGTGTCGCTGTCTCTTTACAGCACTTTGTTGAACACCAGTCCTTTTTTCTTGGTAATTTTAGCAATTTTTTGGCTGCGAGAGCCGGTAACACCAAGAATCTGGTTGGCCATTACTTTGGGCTTTGTGGGAGTGATGATTTGTCTGAAGCCAGGATGGGAGAGCTTCAGTTGGTATTTGTTGGCACCCTTGCTGGCGGCAATAAGTCATGCTGTGGGTAACGCCTGGATTCGTCGATATCCCGAAGAACCTGAGGGACGCTGGGTGTTTTATCAGGAGTTATCGGGTTCAATCGTTGCTGGAATACTGTTGTGGGCTACTGGAGGGAATCTACCAGACTATCAACATTTTTTATGGATGGGCTCAATGGTAGGAATTGACCTTTTAGCAATGACTACCGTTTTCTTTGCTTTCAGAAGAATGGAGTCTTCAAGGATTGCCCCTTGGATCTATATCCAGATTCCTGCTTCAGCGGTCGCTGGCTGGTTGTTGTTTGAGGAAATTCCAGCATGGACAACTGCGCTGGGTGCTTGTTTCATAATTTTTGGAGGCTGGATTGCTCTGGCTCGAAAGGTGTGATTGGAGTTTATGAGGATGCAGACTGGGCAGCATAAGACATGCGCCCAAAACCAAGGTTGTAGAGCCCTGAAAAAACAACCAATACGGATCCAATGTACATTATCGTATCTGGCTGCTCTCCAAGAATCCAAGAGGAAAGAATCAACGCAAAGAGTAGTCGAGTATAGCGAAATGGAGTAATCACGGAGACTTCTCCATCTCGGGTTGCCTGGACCAATGCGTAATAGGCCATGCAACTGACCACGCTGGAGGCGAGCATCAGCAATAGGTCTTCACTTGTAGGTATGACTGGAAGTGGGAAGAAAGGAATTGTGATGAAACCTATCAGCGCACAAGCAGCAAAAGCCCAGCTTGAGACGGCAAGGGAGTGCACAGAAACTGACATTACCCGCGTTGTGATTTCTCGCAAAGCCAGCATGACAACAGACAAAACTGCGAAAATTGATGCTGGGGTGAAGGTTTCAGTACCAGGACGGATGATCAGCATCATTCCAGCAAAGCCGAAGCCAATCGCGATCCAGCTCCCAAGGCTGACTCTCTCACCCAGAAAAAGAGCTGCCCCCAAGGTCACAAGTAATGGAGAAAACTGGAGTATTGCCGAGGCTGAACTGAGGGGTAAATTGACGACAGCAATTACATAAAAGAGCGCTGCAAACAAATCTGCCAGAGTTCTAATTATAAAAGGCTTATTCAGCATTTCCCTGGTCAGCAGAGGGATTTTTTTCCACTTGGCGATCAACACAAACCAAATCAAACTCAACAATCCCAGCATGATCAGAATCTGGCTGACTGGTAATCGGGCAGAAACTAGCTTGATGACTAGGTCTTCAATTGCAAAGCCTGCCATTGCCAGCATCATGTAGAGAATCCCCATTTGATTTGGATTTTCTCTAAATTTTTTAAGATTCAAGGATAGCTTTGGAAAGATAGATTGAATGAATATTGACGGGAGAACATTCCAGATCAGAGTTCTGATCATTAGAGCATGAATATCTTTGATTTATATTCAATGCTTATTTGTCAAAGACCAATCAATGAGGGGTGTAATTTTTTTTTGCACTGAAGTTTGGTGAGGATGCTTTGGGCAGGAAAAAAGCAGGCTCCTATGAGCCTGCTGGATGAATCACAAGCCGTGGAACGCTACAGTCTTCAACTCAGTCATCTCTTCTACGGCGTAGCGAGGACCTTCTTTGCCAATACCGCTACCCTTGAAGCCTCCATAGGGCATCAGATCAGCTCTCCAAAGTGGGGACCAGTTAATCATGGCATTCCCACTCTCAATCTGTTGAGCGAAGCGTAAGGCTGTGTTGACATCTTTTGTGAAAATACTGGCTCCAAGTCCATAATTCACACCATTAGCAATTTCCATCGCCTCGTCAAAGCTCTCCACAGGCGCAACCCCAATTGCGGGACCAAAGAGTTCTTGCGTGGCGAGTCTCATACCGGGTTTGACATCAGCAATGACTGTCGGTTGAACAATGGCTTTTTCACGATCGCCCCCTGCAATTAGACGAGCTCCGCCTTGGACTGCTTCTTGGAGCCAATCTGACACACGTGCTGCTTCTGCTTCGTTGATCATCGCACTGAGCTTGGTAGATTCTTTCATGGGATCACCCACGGAAATCTCCTCCACAGCACTCTTGACTGCATCTAAATAGTCAGAATAGACTTTTTGATGGACAACGACTCTCTGAAGGGAAATACAAACCTGTCCTGCATTGACAAAGCCTCCTGTTGCTGTCGCAGCCGCTACTTGGTCAAGATTAGTGTCTGGCATCACTATCATGGGACAGCTTGAACCAAGCTCTAGGGAGAGCTTCTTGACCCCTGCAATTCGGGTGATCTGTTCACCAACATCGGTACTTCCCGTGAAGCTGATTTTGCGCACTCGCTTATCGGCACAGAGTAACTTCCCCAATCGTGAACCAGAACCTGTGATGGTTTGCAGAGCATTTTCAGGAAGGCCCGCCTCGTAAAAGAGTTCCGTCATCCGCAAAGCTGAGAGTGAGGTCTGCTTAGCTGGTTTTAAGATCACGGCATTTCCTGCACTCAGGGCAGGTCCAATTTTGTGCATCACGAGCAGTAATGGATAGTTGAAGGGGGTGATAGCCAACACGACTCCACAGGGTACTCGCATAGTGAAACCCAATTTGTCTTTGCCAGCACCGACTTGTGCGTCTAAAGGAAGACTCTCCCCACGCACTTGAGTGCCTTCAAACACAGAGAGTCTCAACAATTCACCCACACGTCCTGCTTCCCCTCTAGCTTCTGAGATGGGTTTCCCAACTTCAAGAGAGACCAATTTGGCCAACTCCTCCACATTATCATCAATCAACGCTGCAGCCTTGTTAAGAATTCTGGCTCGTTCATGGGCTGGCATTTGTGCCAATATTTTTGACACCTTTTGGGCTGCCTTGAGGGTCTGCTCTACTTGCTCATCTGTGGCATCTGGAATGTGATCCACAGTTTCTCCATTGAAGGAGCGAATCACTGGTGAGCTTTTTGGAGACTCAGACCAAGCTCCATTAATGAACATTTTGCGCATAAGTACTCCTTTTAATGAAGAAAAGTCCTAGGAAAAAAGCATGAATTTCTTGGAGAAAATGAACCCCCAAGAGCCTAGCAAAATGTCAGGCTCTTGGGGGATTGTAGTGAGGATAAAATGATGAAAAGATCCTGTAAGTGCAGGACTGTCAGAAAATATACTAACTCAGGCCTGAATTTCGATTGCAGCTTTTTGAAGTGCATCGGTCAAGTGCTGATGACCCATCCTTGAGTAAACCAGGGGATTGGCTTTTTCAGGGTCTTGCTCTGCTTCGACTACAATCCATCCACTGTATTTGATGTCTGAGAGTACCTTGGCGAAGTTGTGAAAGTCTATCGAGCCATCTCCAGGGACGGTGAAGACTCCCTCCAGCACAGCATCGAGGAAGCTCATGTCTTCGGCCTGAACTCTTTTGTAGACATCTGCCCGGATGTCTTTGCAGTGTACATGTTTCACCCGATGCCCATGACGACGGGTGGTTGCCTCTACATTGCCACCTGCGAAAGTAAGGTGCCCTGTGTCAATCAATAAATTCACGTTGGGCCTGGTGTTGGCCATCAAAAGGTCGACTTCTCGCTCCGTCTCAATGACTGTTCCCATGTGATGATGATAGACCATTGGCACTCCATACTCTGCCATGCGATCGGCGATTTCTGTCAATTTTCGCCCATATTCCGGGTATTCTTCGTCTGGCATGACGGGACGCTGGGAGACTGGAATTTGCTGCTTTGTTTGGACGCTTCCACTGGTTTCAGCATAAACCAAAACAGGAGCTTGCAGAGATTTGAAGGTGTAGAGCATTTCCTGAAGATTTTGCCATTCTTCATCAACACTGCACTCGCGTAGGGTTCCAGAGAACCAACCTGAGGCCAGCTTGAGATCAAACTGTTTGAGCAGTGGTCCAAGTTTTTCAGGATTCATGGGATACTTCGCGCCACTTTCTGTTCCAGTAAACCCCGCCTCACGACTCTCCCGCAAACATGTTTCCAATGGAGTGTCTCCCCCTAATTGGGGCAGATCACTGTTGGACCAAGCAATCGGGGCAACAGCAAGTTGAACACTCATATTTTTTCCTGAAGTTGAATATTTTCTGAAATCAACCAATCAATTTGTAATCATTGATTGTGGGGCACACCACCTTACTTCTTCTGATGAAAGCTTGACCGCTTCCAACACTTTTTGAATTTCAAAAGCTTCAGTGAAATCAGGCCAGCAGGCATCTCCACCTTCCAGTGCACGTAGCAGTTGTAGCAGCTCAATCACCTTCAGTTCATTAAAGCCAAGTTGATGCCCAGGTGCTGGACAGAAAGCACTGTAGTGAGGGTGGTCTGGTCCGGAAAGCAATGTTTTAAAACCATCTCGGCCCGCTTTCTGGTTGGAATCATAAAGTCTTAACTCATTGAACTGTTCCTGATTGAAGACAAGTGTTCCTTTCGTACAAGTCAGCTCAAAAGCAAGGTGCATCTTCCTCCCCCAGGCCATCCAACTAGCCTCCACTGTGCCAACACAGCCGTTTTCAAACCTCACAAGGCAGTGGGTTTGGTCATCAACATAAACCTGGCGAGTTGTTTCTCCACTTGGCCTTTCGGGAACAACAGTCGTCAGATTTCCCAAAACTTCTTGAATTGGTCCCACCACGTAGCGAGCCAGGGAAATGATATGACTTCCCAAGTCATACAGCACTCCTCCTCCCTGAGAAGCATCCAGTCGAGTGGTGTATGGTGACAGAGGATTGGCCATGTAGTCTTCTGCATGTACCCCTCTGAAAGCAATCGGTTCCCCGATTTCACCACTTTGAACAATCTCTCGAGCCGTTCTCAGGAGGGGGTTCTGCAGATAGTTATACCCCACAAGTGTGGGGATCTGCTTTGACTTGGCCAAATTAGCCATCTCTTGGGCTTCAGCAAGTTTACAAGCCAGTGGCTTCTCACAGTAAACGGGTTTACCCAAGTTCATCGCAGCGATTGCGATTGGGTGGTGCAAATGGTTTGGAGCCGTGATATCAACGATATCGACTTCAGGATGTTGCACCAACTCCTGCCAATCGGCAGTGCTCTGTTCAAATTGTAGAGCCTTTGCTTGTTGACTGGCTAGCTCAGGGGATGCATCAGCAATCATCTTCAGTACTGGTTTTTGAGAGACTTCAAAGATGCTGGATATTGAATTGTAGGCGTTGACATGGCAACGCCCCATGAATCCGGAACCGATCAGTCCGATTCCTAGTGTCTTCATTAAAGTTCTTCCTTTCTGTTTTAAACACCCAAGCGTTGACTTTTCTGGCCCTCGGAATGATCAGACCTTGCTTGACGAACTTCTTCACGGTCACTCACTTCTGGGACTCCGACATCCCACCAAGCATCTCCTGGCGTCCATTGTGATGGCTGTGTTTTGATGCAGATGACATAAGTGCGATCCGCTGCTTTCGCACGTTTGAATGCAGCTTCCAACTCTGCAACGCTCTCCACTTGCTCACCGAGAGCCCCCATGCTGGTGGCGTGCTGAACGAAATCAACTCCTTGTAGGTTCTCTACTTTACAGTCCTGTAGGAGATTGTTGAAAGAAGCGCTGCCCTTAAAATTTTGTAAGCGATTGATCACGGAGAAGCCTCCGTTGTCACAGACAATTACGATCATCTTATGTCCTGTCAGCACAGTGCTGTAAATGTCACTATTCAACATTAGGTAAGATCCATCGCCGACAAAGACGATGACGTCTCGGGATGGGTCTGCCATTTTGGCTCCCCAACCACCTGCGATTTCATAACCCATACAGGAGAAGCCAAACTCACAGTCAAAAGTGCCAATTGAGCGTGTCTTCCAGTTTTTACAAAGTTCACCAGGTAATCCACCTGCTGCAGTCAGGGCCAAGTCAGTGCTATCACAGCTTCTGTTGATGGCACCAACGACCTGTCCGTAGCTTGGAGGAACAGCATCTGATGGCCCGGAATGCTGATCTACAGTCCGGTTCCACTCTGCATAATGCCCCTGCGCTGTTTCGATCCAAGCTGGATTGCCTGACCAGTTACCCAGAGCACTGCTTAGATCTTCCAAGCCAACCATGGCGTCACCAACTACAGAAAGCGCCCGGTGCTTGTGAGCATCGAAGCTTGCTGCGTTGATCGCAATCAACCTCATTGACTCATTGCCAAAGACAGACCATGAACCCGTGGTGAAATCTTGTAGACGAGTTCCCACAGCAAGAACGACATCGGCCTCTGCAGCAAGTGCATTTGCAGAGCTTGAACCGATCACACCGAGTGGCCCAGCATTCAGTTTATGGTCGTGCAGCATCTGTGATCGACCGGCGATTGTCTCTGTAACGGGGATACCGTGTTTTTCTGCAAAACTGGTCAGAGTATCGACTGCGCCTGAGTAAAATATCCCTCCACCGACAACAATCATTGGTTTTTGGGCTGACTTCAAGATTACTGCTGCCTCAGCAATACTATCCTGATCTGGCCGAGGTCGTGGACTTCGGTGAATCTTCTCCTCAAAGAAAACCTCTGGATAATCATAAGCAACCGCTTGGATATCCTGGGGTAGGGCAATGAAAGCTGGACCAGAAGTAGCTGGGTCCATCATTGTCGCAACCGCTTGTGGGAGGGAGACCATCAACTGTGCTGGATGGGTAATGCGATCCCAGAATCGTGTACAAGACTTGAAGGCGTCTGCGACAGTCAATGTAGGATCTTGAAAATGTTCAACCTGCTGCAGGACCGGATCAGGTAGCCGATTAGAGAAGGTATCTCCAGATAGGAAAAGAACAGGCAACCGATTCGAATGGGCTGTTCCGGCAGCTGTCAGAAAATTTGTACAGCCAGGGCCAATTGAGGAGGTGGCAACCATGATCTGACGTCGGCGGCTTGCCTTGGCAAAAGCAACCGCAGCCAAACCCATTGATTGTTCATTCTGACCCCGCCAAGTAGGCATCACATCGCGAACTGACTCCAGAGCCTCACCCAGACATGTAACATTGCCATGGCCAAAAATTGCAAAAACCCCTGGAAACAAGGGCTCCTTCTTGCCATCAATCATCGTGTGTTGGTTGACAAGATAGCGAACTAGTGCCTGGGCCATCGTTAGTCGAATCGTTTTCATTAGGACTCCTCTTGCTAATTGACTCACAAAGTCTATTTTGATAAATTGTTGAACAAAAATTCACATTTCTTTAATTTTATTTGCTTCGCCAAGAAATTTGACAGCAACATGAAAACAATCTTCAAAGGATGCTGATGACGAACCTCCCGCTACCTGATACCTATGAACGGTTGATCACGCAGGTGACCGAGCAGTTTCCGAAGATGAAGAAAAGTTTTCAGCGTATTACACGTTTTATGGTTCAGAACCCAAATGCGATGGCTGTTGAATCCGTCAAAGTGATTGCGGACCAAGCCGGGGTTCAACCTTCCTCCTTGGTACGTTTCGCAAAGCACATGGGCTACAATGGCTTCAGCGAAATGAAGCGTGTTTTTCAATCTCACCTGATTTCCACAGCTAGTTCGAAAGAACGCCTGGAATCATTTAGTAACGAGGTCTCACCGGAGTCGAGTAATTCGACTGCCTCATTCCTGCAGTCCTTGGTAAGTAATGACATTGCAGCCCTGAATGACCTCAGACACAGTATTTCTTCCGAAGTACTGGAAAAGGCTGTTTCGTTGTTGGAGGAAGCAGACACAATCTATGTTTTGGGGCAATTGCGTTCACTCTCAGTAGCCTACTACATTCGTTACTTGTTACTTTATCTCCGACAAAATGTTCGGCTCCTCGATAGCTCCGGCGGACTAGCCACTGAGGAAGCAGAGTTGATGAATGAGAAGTCCCTGCTAGTTGCCGTTTCCTTCCGCTATTATGCTCGGGAAGTTGTAGATATTGTTGAGGGAACAGCCCGCAAGAAAATTCCGATTCTGGCTTTTACGGATAGTCAACTGAGCCCTCTGCATAAACATGCCACTTGCTCGCTTGTCGTACCTGGTGCAGGTCATAAATTCAGTTATTCATTGGCTGCCACGATGTGCCTAGCACAAAGCCTCATTATCAGCATGGCCAGCCGACTCCAGATTGAAGGTTCCCAGGAGGAACTCAATCCACAGGACCTTCTAGGATCAAATGACCCCAAGGTTTTGCAAAGAATCTCACCCTCGAAGCCATATCATTTTGAGCAGAATTGAGCCCCTTCAGGAAGCTCAAGAGTAAACCTCCTCCCAATTGACAACACGATCCCTTTGCAATCGCCCTGTCAGGGCATCTACCACATTTTCAACACAGACCAACCCAAGTCGACGGGTGCATTCTGCTGTTAAGCTGGCATTGTGAGGACTCAATACGACTTTGTTAGACCTCAATAACTCCATGTTGCGTGGGGGAGGCTCTTGCTCAAAGCAATCCAATCCGGCCCCAGCTAATTCTCCGGCATCTAGAGTTTTGAGAAGCTCTTCCTCATCAATTAACCCACCACGTGCAGTATTGATAACATAAGCTGTAGTTGGAAGAGCCTTGATCTCAGCTGCTCCAATAATATGTCGATTTTGAGGAGTGAATGGCAGATGTAGGCTGAGGAAATCTGTATCAGGTAGAAAAGCCTCAAGATTGCTGATATGGATTGTCCCTGCATCTCTAACTTGCTCTGGATTCACATAAGGATCAAAAACGTGTACTCGCATTCCAAAAACTAGGGCACGTTTGGCCACTTCTCGACCAATCCGACCAAAGCCCATAAGCAAGAGATTTTTTCCAAGTATCTCTGTGCCCTGGAGACAATTACGCGATTCCCAATCACCTTCTCTCATTGCCCGATCGAAGGCACTCCCACGTTTCGCCAGAGTTAGCATCAAGTACAGCGCATGTTCGGCTACAGTAACGGCATTTGCATTTCCAGTGGTTGCCAAGGGGATTTTCTTTCTAGAAAGCACCCCAACAGGCACATTGTCATATCCCACTCCATGGCGAGCCACAATTTTAAGTTGATGCCCTTTATCCATCAATTCTGCAGACAACTGAGCGGTCCGCACGATTAAGGCATCTGCCTGTGCTAACTTGCTGGAGATTTCATTCCCAGCAGGTTTCTCCAAGACCTCATGGGTTAACTCATTGTAGGATCGCAGTAACTGCATTGCGTCCTCATGAATTTTACCAAGCAGTAGTACGTGCCCACGGGGAGTCGTCATGATCAGTAAGAACTGGAGCTTGGGGATTCAGGCATATCTGCTCGCATCTTCATCAAAACACCTTGGGCGGCGCTGGCCATCAACCGGGAGTCCGAAGCGATAGTTACGAAGCGGAAACCCTTTTCAATCATTCTTAGAGCATACTCCGGTGTCCCGTTGTGAATACCAGCTGCAACACCATGCTCAGTTGCTTTTCGTAGAATCATATCAATCGCTTCCAAAACGATCGGGTCCTCCTGGTCAAAAGTTGGGACTCTTCCAAGAGAGTTCCCTAGATCTGAAGGACCAATGTAGACCATGCGAATGCCCTCTACCTTCAGAATATCATCCAGGTTATCCAGTGCCTCCTTGGTTTCAATCATAGCGATTGGAAGAATCTCATCATTGGCATGAGAAGGGTAGTCTGCTCCCAAACTGAAGAGGGCTCTGATTGGCCCAAAGCTGCGTTGTCCAAGGGGTGGATAATAACAGGCCTGCACAAAGCGCTCTGCATCAGATGCCTTGTTGATCATTGGACAAATTACTCCGTAGGCTCCCGCATCTAACATGCGCATGATGATCCCTTCTTCCAACCATGGGACTCTGGTCAATGGTGCTGTGCTAGTCGTGCTGATCGCCTGGAACATTGTCACTGCATTCTGATAGTCGGAGACACCATGTTGCATGTCGACTGTCAGTGAATCCCATCCTTGGTGCGCCATCACCTCTGCAGAGAAAGAATTTGGAATCGCCAGCCATCCATTAACGATAGCGCGGTCTTCGTTGAGCATTTTGATCAGTGGATTTGGACGCATTGGGCCTCAATATTTAGATGATGATAGTTAGACTGGGCCGAACATAAAAGAAGCATGTTCGACACTAAAATATAATCTGAATTGATAGAGAGCAAGATTTTTAGAAATTGATTTCTACTTTTAGAATTATAGAACTAATTTTTCAGATTCTCTGAGACAAGAATCTTGTCTGGGTGACTTCTTGACTCAACCAGTTCTAAATTCAGAGGGTTGGGAAGTTGAATTTCGCACCTTCCTTGATTCCTGTTGGCCATCGAGAGGTGACAGCTTTGAGGCGCGTGTAGAAATTGATGGATTCTGGTCCATAAATATCGTGATCGCCGAACAAGGATTGTTTCCATCCACCGAAGCTGTGGAAGGCGACTGGTACTGGAATCGGGACGTTTACACCCACCATGCCGACCTCGATCTTGCTGACAAAATCACGTGCTGTATCACCATCGCGTGTGAAGATTGAGATTCCATTTCCGTAGGGATTGTTGTGAACCAACTGCACTGCAGCTTCATAGGTTGGGACGCGTACCGTCGAGAGAACAGGACCGAAGATCTCGTTCTTGTAAATCTCCATCTCGGGGGTGACTTGATCAAACAGGCAACCTCCGATAAAAAATCCATTTTCGTGGCCTGGCACATTAAAGCCTCGACCGTCCACTAGTAGTTTTGCACCCTGCTCCACACCACTGTCCACGTAGGTAGAAACCTTGTCACGATGTTCACGGGTAACTAGAGGACCCATATCCTGGCCTGGTTCCATGCCGTTGCCAATTTTGAGAGCCTTGACTTGGGGAATCAGTCGTTCCATCAGTGCATTTGCTGTTTCTTCCCCAACAGGTACGGCAACAGAGATCGCCATGCAGCGCTCACCTGCGCTCCCATAACTGGCTCCCATTAGGGCACTGGCTGTCTGATCAAGATCTGCATCTGGCATGATGATCATATGATTCTTGGCACCCCCAAGAGCCTGGACCCTTTTATCGTGAGCCGTTCCCCGCTGATAAATTGCTCGGGCAATTGGGGTTGATCCGACAAAGCTGATCGCAGCGATATCTTGATGATCCAACAAGGCTTCTACTGCCTCACGGCTGCCTTGTACCACATTGAAGACACCATCAGGCAAGCCTGCTTGCTGAAGTAATTCAGCCATCAATAAGGAGGCACTTGGGTCTTTTTCTGATGGTTTCAAGACGAAGGAATTCCCGCAGGCAATTGCCATGGGATACATCCACATGGGCACCATGACCGGAAAATTGAAGGGGGTAATACCAGCAACAACTCCAAGAGGTTGTCGAAAAGAGTATGCATCGACCGCATTGGCGACCTGCTCACTGAAAGAGCCCTTCAGTAGATGAGGTATACCACAGGCGAATTCCACTACCTCAATTCCCCTCTGAACTTCCCCTTTTGCGTCTTCGAAGGTTTTCCCATGTTCTTTCGTGATTGCTTCAGCCAGGTTATCATAATTTTGCTGGAGCAACTCCAAAAAGCTGAACATCACTCGGGCGCGTCTCAGAGGAGGAGTCATCCCCCATTTAGCCGCAGCTGTTTTCGCAGCATGTACGGCCCGGTCAACTTCAGCAGCACTGGAAAGTGCAACTTCTCCTGTAACTTCACCCGTAGCAGGATTGGTCACTGAAAGTCTGGCAGCGTTTGCTGGATGACAGAGTTTTCCAGCGATGAAATTTTGGATCAGTTTTACAGACATTTTCTTTCTTCTCTCACTTCAAATTGCGAATGATACTCATTGTTGAACAATCCATTCGTGCGCAGGATCATTTTTGAATTTCCAGACACGGCTCGGGCCAGCCATAACGTTTAGGTAATAAAGATCGTAACCGTGTGGTGCCCCAGCTGGATGATAGCCACGAGGCACCATCACGACATCTCCATCATGAACGACCATTGTCTCATCCAGCGATCGATCATCTGTGTAGACTCTCTGGAAGGCGAAACCCTGAGATGGTTGCAGTCGATGGTAGTAGATTTCTTCCAGTTGAGATTCACTGGGCATGTTGTCAGTGTCGTGCTTGTGTGGCGGGTAGCTTGACCAGGACCCATTGGGTGTGATCACCTCAACAACCAATAGGCTATCCGCAGGTTCTGTCTGAGGTAGGATGTTGCAGACGTGCCTTGTGTTAGTGCCTTGTCCACGTGTCTCACGGCCCATAGATTCTGGAGGAATCAAGCGTGCTTCATGGTCACCAAATCCTGGAGCACGACACACTGCGAGTTCTAGATTTGTGGTTGCTGTTACTGTGAAAGTATCGGAGTGAGGTACATAGACAGCGTGAGGGGCCTTGTCCTCAAAGACGATCATCCTGTCTCCAAGGTCTTTCCAGTCTTCCTGGTTAGATCTGATATCGGCACACCCTGTAACCAGTACCAAGCATACCTCCTGATTTCCTGTGTCCTGCTGTAAGGATTGACCTGTTTGTAGATGATAGACATCAAAGCCTACGTGTTTCCATTGGGCACTTTCTGGGGTGATGCTTTGAACTAGTCCGGTGTTGTCAGGTTCTTGATGGCGACTGAGTAAAGTTGACATATTCCTCTAATACATTGCAGTGGTTTGGATGTACCAATTCATTCGCTCAAATTCTCATCGTGATGCAGGTGCGGCTTCTTCCCACATCCTGAGAACAGTTTTGTAATTCTTTTCGATAATGGAAGGGATCTCCTCAGAGGTCAAGGAGCCATTGATGTAGCTTTCCCAAGGTCCCCAGAAGATGGAACGCCCTATAGCAAATCCACAGGTGTGGGGAGTAGATCTCAAGGTCTTGAACCAGCTTGGGAAAGTTTCCAGTGGAGCATTTTTCCCAAGAACAATCACACCAGCTTCGGTGTCGTGTCGATCAAGGGCATTCGTGACTTTCTGCCACTCCGCTTGATCATCGAGAGCCATCACCTTCCACCAAAAAGGTGTGATCTGGGCTTCATAAATCTCTTCGATCGCAGCTGCTAGCGCTGCTCCATCCTGCGAGAGATTTGTAGGCAGTATCAGCTCTAGCATCAAGCGTCGATCAAGCAATTGACAGATCGTTCCCAGTCTCTTCAACTGGGTGAGTTGTCGCCGTTTTTCATTGGCATCAAGAGCAGGATGGAAGTACCAAAGGACCTTGACAAACCATTCAGATGGGCGCCCAAGCAGGTGCTCGTGCAACTCTTCGCCACACAGCCACTCGACAGGAAAAGAGCCTGCTTGCTCAATTGGGGCTCCTACTGAATACGATGCGTAGGCTGAATCCTGCAAAATATCTGCTCCATATTGTGGGTCAACTAACAGCGCAAGAGGGAGTGATGTTTTCTTCGCAGCCACCTTTTTGAATCCCTCGAACACCAATTTTTTGAATTCAGCAATTTTGCTGATTGGCTGATTGTGCTGATCACAGGAGTCTTCAAATTGGGTGCGATGATCAAAAGCAAGCACCTGCAATGGGAAATTTCTTGGTTTCCCGAGGATTGTTCGCTGATGAAGACGTAACAAGTTTGGGTTGGTTAGAATGTTCGGATCTGCATCAAAATTTTCAATCAAGAACTGTAATTCTTCAAAAGAAGCCATCGAAGGAGCACAACCATGGCGAGTGACAGTCAGAGCACCGTTTGCGTTGCCCCAAAGTGCACAAGTTTCTAGGGATTCTCCTCGTAACCATCCACGTAAAAATCCAGATGCAAAGGCATCTCCGGCTCCAAGAACATTCAGCACCTTGATGGGAAATGGCCTGGCTGTCCAGCTTTGCTGACTACTAGGTTCATAGACTTCACAGCCCTTTTCTCCCCGCTTCAGCACCACGGTAGCCCTTGAAGAATTGCAGATTACTTGAAGGGCTTCTCCCAAGGTCTCAGAGCCACCAGCGATCATTACTTCTTCTTCAGTCCCGATGATCAGATCCAAATCCTTAATCAATGGTTGCAATTCTCTCGTGACAGCTTCTGATGCAACAAAACGTGATTCGCCGTCACCAGCTGCTGTCAATCCCCATAGAACGGGTCGATAGTCAATGTCGAGAACAACAGCACAGCCTTGCTCCTTGGCAGTCTTGATGGCAGCTAGAGTTGCTTCTTTCATGGATGGACTGGAAAGCCCAGTGCCTGTAAAGAGCAGCGCCTTGCATTTTTTTAGGAAGGAAGAATCAGCATCTTCAGGTCGGATCTGCATATCTGCGCAGTTTTCTCTGTAGAAGATGAGTGGGAAGCGCTCTGGTGGGCTGACTCCCAACAGAGCGAGAGCTGTCAGATGCTCAGATGTGTCACGTAATAGGGTAGTGTCTACCCCTTCATGGTGAAGTTGCTGGCGTAGGAATTTTCCCATTGCGTCAGTACCTGTGCAGGAAAAAATTGCGGATTTTAATCCCAGACGTGAGGTGCCAACAGCGATGTTGCCCGCACAACCACCCAAGTACTTACGGAAGCTTTGAGCATTTTCCAGAGGGCTATGAATTTGTTCAGCATAGAGGTCAACAGCCACACGGCCCATACAAACAAGATCAAATGGACGATTGGTATCCATTGGTCGATTCAAAGTGGACATGCTTTGGAGATGTTTTCAGATTAAGAACGAAGTTCAAGGTAGGTCATCAACATAACTTCCCGGTAGGAAAAGGAAAGCTTGAGGCTGACTACCTTGAACCTATTCAGAATGGAATTTTAGAAAATTTTTTCACAAAATAATTTTTTTGAATTTATTTGCCATTGGAGAACAAGTCAAATATATTTGGCGAACTAAATTCATATGAGATTTAAGTCAAATATTTTTGCAAACCCCCTGATCAGCTTTTATTGATGACAACTTCCTCTCGACGAAACCCAGATGAATTGAGAAGTTCGCGTTGGTATGCACCCGATGATTTAAGAAGCTTCGGACATCGTTCACGCACAAAGCAGATGGGATTTCATAAAGATGAGTTTCTTGGCAAGCCAGTGATTGCGATCATCAATCCCTGGAATGAACTGAACACCTGCCACACTCACTTCCCGCAGCGGGTCCAAGATATTAAAAGAGGAATTTACCAGGCAGGAGGCTTTGCTGTTGAACTGCCGGTGCTCTCCTTAGGAGAGCAATTGCTCAAACCAACTGCGATGATGTATCGAAATCTACTTGCGATGGAAGTGGAAGAGGTTTTGCGCGGCTATCCAGTGGATGGGGCCGTGTTATTGGGTGGGTGTGACAAAACCACTCCTGGTGTACTGATGGGTGCTCTCAGTATGAATTTGCCATTCGTATATGTCCCTGGAGGAGCGATGCTTCGCGGAAATTGGCGGGGAGAGACACTGGGTAGTGGGACTGATGTTTGGAAGTACTGGGATCAGCGTCGCACTGGGGAATTGGATTCAGAAAGTTGGGAAGAAATTGAAGATGGAATTGCCCGCTCACCAGGTACCTGCATGACTATGGGTACAGCTGCCACGATGATGTCATTGGCAGAGGCGCTCGGATTGAGTATGCCTGGAGCGTCTTCGATTCCTGCAGTTGATTCAAATCACAATCGAATGGCTTCCTGGAGTGGGCGTCGTGCAGTAGAAATGGTTTGGGAGGATCTCAAACCCACAGATATTATAAGTGATGATTCCTTTGTCAATGCGATCATGGTTCAGATGGCAATCGGAGGTTCAACAAATGGAATCATCCATCTTTTGGCAATGGCTCGCAGAGCCGGAATAACTCTTGATCTTGAGCGCTTTGATAAGATTTCTCAGGGGATTCCATTGCTTGCCAATGTGAAACCATCAGGCCAATTTGTTATGGAAGATTTCTATTTTGCAGGGGGCCTGCGGGCGTTGATGCAGCAATTGAAAGATCGCCTGAAGTTGAACGCGAAGACAATCAATGGTCGAACTCTCGGAGAAAATCTAAAAGGTGCTGAAATTTATCATGACGATGTTATTCGTCCACTAGAGAATCCAGTAAAGCCAGCTGGCGGCACAGCAGTTCTGCGCGGTTCCCTTGCTCCACAGGGAGCGGTCATCAAGCCGTCGGCTGCTGAAGTTAGACTACTGAAGCATCGTGGGCCTGCTATCGTTTTCAAAGACATCAGAGATCTGAAAGCTCGGGTAGACCGCGATGATTTGCCAGTGACTGCTGATTCTGTACTTGTTCTTCAAAATGCTGGGCCAGTGGGTGCCCCAGGGATGCCAGAGTGGGGTCAACTGCCAGTACCCAAAAAATTATTGCAACAAGGAATCAGAGACATCTTGAGAATTTCAGACGCAAGAATGAGTGGAACCAGCTATGGAGCCTGTGTTTTACATGTGGCTCCTGAAGCAGCGCTGGGTGGACCACTCGGCTTAGTGTGTGATGGGGATTTAATTGAGCTTGATGTGTTCGAGAGACGCCTTGATTTACTTGTAGAACCTGAGGAGTTAGAGAGACGTCGACAGGAATGGCAAGCTCCAGCTTTGAAACATCGCAGAGGCTATGCAGCACTGTATGTTGAACAGGTTACTCAGGCCGATGAAGGTTGTGATTTTAGGTTTCTGCAGGGGGCTCCAGGCGAAACAGCAGAACCAGATATCTTTTGAATTTAGTCGGTGGACTAAGACCTCTTAAATAACCCCTTTACAACATAGATGACTAAGTGAAATGAGTACGATCAGAGTTGGAATTGCAGGAACAAGCTGGTGGGCAGACGCGATGTACTTGCCTGCTTTGGAGGGAAATCCTAATGTAGAAGTTGTCGCAGCTTGCGGAAGGAATCATGAACGTGCAGAGGCTTTTACGCAAAAATGGAAAATTCTCCACCACTTTGTCAACTTCAAAAAAATGCTGGATGAGGTGGAGTTGGATGCTTTGATCGTTTCGACAGGGAACGACACTCATGCTTCCTTCACCATAGCTGCCTTGGAAAAAGGAATCCCTGTTCTTTGTGAAAAGCCTCTGGGTCTCAACTATTCGGAAGCGCTTAAGATGACCAAACTTGCGCAGGAAACCAAGTTAGTTAATCTCGTACCTTTCACTTATTCCTTCATGCCTACGGCTCGCTATCTTAAACGGCTGATCGATCAAGGTTATATCGGGAAACCTTATCACTGCAATCTTCGCTACTACACAGGATACCGAAGAAAAACTGAGTACACCTGGCGTCTGAACACTGCAGTAGCAGGATCTGGAGCTCTGGGAGATATTGGCTCTCATTTCATTTATTTAGCTCAATGGATAATGGGTTCTGTCAGTGCGGTGTGTTGTCGTCTAGGTTCACCCATTGACCGACCCAACACAACCCCGGATGGAAAACCATTTACCCATACCGATGACACCGCAATGGTCATGCTCGAGTTTGCCAATGGCGCTCAAGGGATGATTCATGCGACGACGATCTGCTATGAAGATTCTCCATTTGGTCAAACCCACCATATGGAGTTTCATGGTTCGGAGGGGACCCTTTACTCAGTCACAGATTGGGATAAGGTGCAGAGGGTTCATGGGGCTCAGGTTGGTGAGGGATTACCCCATGAGCTTCCAATTCCGGATGATATTTGGGGCAAGGCCCGCAGGGATACAGTACACAACACCTATCGAGATGTTTTCAGGCAGGATGGACATATGATTGGAGACTTCATCGAGGGAGTCCGCACAGGACAAGCAGTCCGTCCTGATTTTGCTGCGGGGACCGCTGTGCAGCGTATCCTTGATGCAGCATTGTTAAGTCATCAGGAGGGTCGTCGGGTACTGATTGAAGAAATACAATAACTTTTTAGCTATCTCATCACCGAAAAGGGATTTTAATCAAATCGTAAAAACAGGGGAAAAATGATTCGCTTTGCTCTGATTGGCGCTGGTCGTATTGGCCAAATGCATGCTGCCAACATCTTAGCTCATGATAGGTGCAGCTTGAATTTGATCTATGATGTTCATGCTCCATCCAGTGAAGCTGTTGGGGCGAAAACTGGTGCCAAGGTCGCCCGAGATCCAGATGAAATTTTTAATGATGCAGACGTAGATGCCGTGTTTGTGGCTTCTTCAACACCCACCCACGCTGATTTTATCGTCCGTTCAGTTCAGTCCGGCAAAGCGGTTCTTTGTGAGAAACCAATCGATTTGGATATTGCAAAGGTTGAAGAGTGCAGCAAGCATATCAGTGGTGCAAAGAGTCTGATTCAGATTGGCTTTAATCGCAGATTTGACCCGGGACATGGGCAGTTGGTCAGTGCTGTTCGAAACGATGAGATTGGTGACTTAGAGCAAGTGATCATTAGCAGTCGTGACCCTGAACCTCCACCAAAAGCCTACTATCTGGCTGCTGGTGGAATGCTGAGAGACATGACAATCCACGATTTTGACCTGGCACGCTTCGCCTTGGGTGAAGAGGTCACTCAGGTAACTGCATTTACTAGTAATCTCTTTGATCCAGTCGCAAAAGAGATTGGTGAGATTGATTCCGCGATGATCCTGATGAAAACTACCTCCGGAAAGCTCTGCCATATCAACAATTCTCGCCATGCAACCTATGGTTATGACCAACGTCTGGAAGCACACGGTAGCCAAGGGATGTTACGATCTGAGAACCGGCAGCCCACAAGCGTTGAGCGTTTCAATGCGAAGGGTTCTAATTGGCGTGATGCCTGTGAATTTTTCTTTATTGAGCGGTACCGACAAGCCTACTTGAAACAGCTAGAGAGCTTTATGGATACTCTGGAAGCAGGCTCAGAGTCCAAAGTTTCCTTCGAAGATGGTCGCCGTGCGTTGATTCTGGCGAATGCTGCTTACCGCTCTGTGGAAACTGGAAAGGTAGTTACAGTGAATTATGAAAATCCACTGGAGGAGGCATCATGAGCAGTTCCTCACTGGAGAACCCATCAAAGCCGGTTTTTTTAGATCTGCGAAATATCAGCAAATCCTTTGGGGCCATTGAGGCTCTCAAGGGGATTAACATGCAATTGTTTGCTGGTGAGGTCGTGGGATTAATGGGAGATAATGGGGCTGGTAAATCCACTCTGGTCAAGATTTTATCAGGGAATTATCCACCAACAGAAGGTGAGATGCATTTAGGAGGTGAGCGTCGGCAATTTAACAAGCCGGTTGATGCTCGATCAAATGGTATTGAAGTAGTCTATCAAGACTTGGCATTGTGTGATCACCTCACCGCTGCACACAATGTGTTTTTGGGGCGAGAAAAGAAAAAAAGAATGGGGCCATTAAGAATTCTGGACAACAAATTTATGTTTTCCAAGGCAGGTGAAATTTTTGCGATGCTGAAATCTGAGACACGTCCACGTGACTTAGTGAAGCAAATGTCTGGTGGTCAAAGACAGGCGGTTGCTATCGCACGCACTCAACTCTCTTCGCCAGAACTTGTATTGATGGATGAACCAACAGCAGCTATCTCAGTCCGGCAGGTCAGCGAAGTCTTAGGGTTGATCAAGCGTCTTCAGTCACAGGGTGTTGGGATCCTCCTAATCAGTCATCGAATGCCAGACATATTCACAGTCTGTGATCGAGTCGTAGTGTTACGAAGAGGAGAGAAGGTTGCTGATAAACATATATCAAACACTTCTCAGGATGAAATTACAGGATTAATTACTGGTGCCGTCGAAAGCGCTTAATTGAAAAGGTAATTCAATGACTGATGCAAGTCTTACAAAAGCTATTGATTCCCAAACACATTCAGTTTGGCAACAGCTCTATCGTTCACAGCCATTTTGGGTAACTGTTGCTGCAATTGGCCTATGTGTAGTACTTTCTTGGGCGGGTACAAATTCACGTGGAGAGCAGGTTTTTTTTACTGCTCAAAACTTCAATAATGTTGCTCTTAACTTTTCATTTATTGGTATTATTGCAATCGGAATGACAGCCGTTATTATCACTGCTGGTATAGATCTTTCGGTTGGTTCAGTAATGGGATTGTCAGGGATCGCTACCGGTTTGACTTTATCAAGTGGCTACGGGGTTGAAGCTGGAATTGCGGCCGGATTATTAACTGCTCTAGCCTGTGGATTGGTCAATGGTTTTCTGATTAGTTACGTGGGTTTGTCCCCTTTTGTTGTAACTCTTGGAATGCTAAGTATTTGTCGAAGTTTGGCTTTGGTAGTTTCTAATAACAAAATGTTTTATGAGTTTGGGCCTGATGAAGACTTATTTGTCAGCATTGGTGGAGGAAGCTACTTTGGTATTGCAAATTCATTAGTCCTAATGCTGATCTTAACAATTTTTCTGGGATTCATGCTAAATTATACTGCCTGGGGTCGACATTTATATGCCATAGGTAGTAACGAAAATGCAGCAACTATGACAGGGGTCCCTGTAAAAGCTGTCAAAATGTCTGCATATCTTTTCTGCAGTCTTACAGCAGGAATGTCAGCTATAATGATTGTCGGCTGGATGGGATCTGTCACCAACGCTTTAGGAATGATATATGAGCTTCGAGTGATTGCTTCTGCAGTCATTGGAGGTGCTGACTTGATGGGAGGAGTTGGATCTGCATATGGGGCATTGATTGGTTCTTTTTTAGTGGAACTGATTAGAAATGGTTTATTGATGGCAGGTGTGGATCCCTATTGGCAGGGCACCTTTGTGGGCCTATTCATCATTTTTGCGGTGGCATTGGAAAAGATCCGAAGCCACCGTTCTAGTTAACCAAATTTCAAGGAGACTGCCTATTGAATGACACAAGAGTTTGTGAGTATTTACTGAATGTCTGTTTTTTCATATCAGGAGAATTTTTATGAAAAAGTTTTTACTCGGAGCTTTGCTGCTACCGTTCAGCCTAACTACGATGGCCTTTGCTGGTGGACACGCAAAACTGACTTTTGCTCTCGTACCTAAGGCGATGAATAACCCCTTCTTTGATCTGGCCCGAGATGGCTGCAAAAAAGCAGAGGGTGAAATCGAAGGTATTGAATGCCTGTACATTGGTCCTGGTGAGCACACTGAACAAGAACAGATCCAAATTGTACAAGACTTGATCTCGCGAAAGGTAGATGGCATTGCTGTAGCGCCCTCTAATGCACCTGCAATGGGTAAGGCTCTCAAGCGAGCAAAAGAAGCGGGAATCAATGTGATTACTTGGGACTCTGATTTGCTGGCCAAAGATAAGGGTTTACGAACTGCTTATGTTGGTACAAACAATTACGATATTGGAGTCAACCTGGCCAGGCTGACACAGAACTTGAAGCCACTAGGTGGATCAATCTGCATTCAATCTGGTGGAGCATCGGCCGCTAACCACAACGAGCGCATGCAAGGTATTCGTGATACACTAGCAGGCACATCGGGAACGACACCTCCTGGTGACCGATTAACAGGCCAGAATGGCTGGACTGAACCAGATGGTTGTCCACTTTACACAAATGACGATTTCCCACTTTCAGTGCAGCAAATGGCAGATATTTTTATCAAGTATCCAGACCTAACCGCTTACGTTCCAACTGGTGGTTTCCCTCACTTTGTTCCTAAGGCATTCAGACGAGTGGCAGGAGAAAATCAGGAGAGAATCCGCACTAAGCAAACAGCTGTAGTTGTTGCTGATACTTTACCAATGCAGATGGAAATCTTGAAGGATGGTCTTACGCATGGTTTGGTTGGGCAACAGCCCTATATGATGGGGTACAAAGCAATGTACGTCCTGAAGGACCTAGCTGATGGAAACGCCGTTGAGGATCCCATCTACACAGGACTAGATGTGTGTCCATTTGAAGCTGCTTGGAGTTGCCTCTCTGGTGGGGGTTGATGGCTAGTCGATAGTCATTCATCCATTTATTTTCTGCATGAGGTCGCTTGATCTCGTGCAGATTCTCCTCTTCATGAAACAACATGACAGAACAAAATCTTACTGGAAAAGTCGCTGTTGTTACTGGTTCCACTCAGGGTCTTGGATTGGCAATAGCCCAACTCTTCGCTAAGCAAAAAGCTGCTGGTTTGGTGATTTGTGGAAGGAATGCGCAAAATGGTGAGAAGGCCGCAGAGTTTTTGAAGAGACAGGGAACTCCAACAGAATTTGTACAAGCAGATTTATCAAGCGTAGAAGACTGCCGAAAAGTGATTCGAAAAGCTGATCAAGCGTTCGGTAAAGTTGATATTCTGGTGAATAGTGCAGCAATTACAGATCGTGGAACCATTCTGGATACTTCAGAAGAACTTTTTGATCGCATGTTTGCAATCAATACTAAGGCTCCCTTCTTTTTAATTCAAGAAGCTGCCAAGATCATGATTCGCGAAAAGATTAAGGGGGCAATTGTTAATATTCAGAGTATGTCAGCACATGGAGGTCAACCGTTTATCGCAGCTTACTGCGCAGCAAAAGGTGCACTTTCCATCGTCACCAAAAACTCTGCATTCAGCCTAATGAAAAATAAGATTAGAGTAAATGCACTAAATATTGGTTGGATGGACACTCCCGGGGAAGACAGAATTCAAAAAGAATATCATCGCGCTGAGTCAGATTGGTTGGCTAAGGCAGAAGTTGATCAACCTTTTGGACGTTTGCTCAAAACGGATGAGGTAGCACGCGCAGTACTCTTCTTGGCGTCCGCCGATTCAGGAATGATGACTGGATCCATTATAGATTTCGATCAGTCTGTTTTGGGTTGCTATGACAGTCCTCCTCATCCAGCGTAGTTATTAGAATGCAATGAATTAATGAAGAAAATGAATACAGATTCAAATGCTCAGTGATTAATCCAGTTACTGCTTCAGGGCTTGTTTCTTTGAGAGTTTTTAAGAAATCTTTTCCCTCCTAGTGAAACTGCAAAACGGTCCTACTTATAATAAGTCAGGCAAACCAATTACTTACTAAAGTTACATTGTTTCCGGTACCTTTGATTTCTCTGATTGAAGAAAGAACCATAGCAACTTACTTAGTAAGCACTAAGCAGAAATGAGCTATCACAAGACTCTCTGCTGTCTTATCAACGCTTGCAAATAAGCGTTCCTCACTTGCCTAAACAAGGACCTAGTTCCTATCACTAAAAAATATCTTGACAAAGGACTAATTTGAAACAGCAAATTTTGGAAAAGAAAAGGATTGGAAAAACTGATCTGATGGTATCCCCTTTGTGTTTTGGAACTTCCGGATTGGGGAATATGCCGGATACCTATGGCTATGAGGTGGATGAGAAACGAGCAAGAGAAACCCTCAATGCCATTTTTGATGGTCCAATAAATTTCCTCGATACTTCTAACAACTATGGATTTGGGCGTTCTGAAGCAAGGATTGGTGATGCGCTGAGGGAGAGAGGTGGTTTACCAGATGGTTTCGTAATATCGACCAAAGTAGATCGTGATATGGAGAATGGTACTTTTGACGCCAGTCGTACAAGGCGATCTTTGGATGAAAGTCTGACTAGACTTGGATTAGAAAAAGTTCAAATCCTTCACCTTCACGATCCTGAGCATGCACGCGACTTGAAGGAAATAACTTGTAAGGGTGGTGCACTTGATGAGTTGTTCAAAATCAAGGAAGAAGGATTGGCTGAGGCCGTAGGGTTGGCGATGGGTAGAATAGATGTGATGGAATCTATTCTTTGGGACTGGCCCTTCGATTCGCTGATGAATCACAACCGATGGAATATCATTAATAAATCGGCAGACAAGGTATTCACAAAAGCCCATGAACGAGGCATTGCTATTCTAAACGCAGCGCCATACGCTTCAGGAATTCTTGCTAAAGGTAGTTCTGTAATGCCAAGAATTGCCTACCAAGATGCTACA